>NZ_JBSFRM010000003.1:309589-387968 GCF_053589235.1 Gordonia sp. NPDC003376
CGCCGGCTCAATCACCGTTCGGGGGCTCCCACTCAATCACCCTGCCGCAGGCGATGGTTGAGCCGACGAAGAACGCAGTCACCACCCAGCCCACGCGCCAGAGATTTCGACACGGGTCCTCGCGATGCTCGGTCCCGGCTCAATCAGCAACCGGCCGTTGCTGGTTGAGCCGACGAGGAGCGCAGCGACAAGGCGTGTCGAAACCCCCGCCGGCCGACCTCGGTACGCGACCACCGTCGAGCACGAGATCACGCCGGCGCGAATTCGACGCTTCGCGTGTCCGGGTCGGCGGCGGCGAGGACGACGGGCAATCGGATGGCGGCCTCGGGAGCACCGCTACATGCTGCGATCACCGGGGGTTCGGCGACGAACACCTTGGCCGGGCGCTTGTCCGTTCCCGCCGACAACACCACCGCGTCGAACCGCTCCCCGACCCGGCCCGCCAACACCACCGACTCGGTGAGGTCGACGCTCTCCCGGTCCGCCGACGACCCGAGCGCATCCGCCGACCGCAAGATCTTCGGCAGGGTCGGCAAGGCGCGCACCACCCAGTCGGGGACGGGCGTGCCCGCCGACACCGACAAGCACACCTCGGTGGCGAACCGGTCGCCGAGGCGCCGCAGCGGGGCGGTCACGTGCGCGTAGATCCCACCGATCGCCGAGTGCACCATCTGATCGTGGGTCAGGTCGGGTTCACCGGCGTCGAGCACCTTGTATCCGGCCCCGCGCATCAGCGTCCCGGCGTGACTCATCAACGCGAGCGTCGACGGCGCGTCCTGCGGCAGGCCTGCCAGGAACTCCCCCGGTGTCGCACCGTCCGGCCACGGCACCCGCAGCGCCGCGGCGGTGGCCCGCAACTGGTCGACGGCGTCGGCCGGGGCCGGCGGGAGCGTCCGCAGCAGTCCGATGCCGGCGTCGGCCATGATCGTCCCGGCGCACATCCCGGTCATCAACGACACCTGCGAGTTCCACATGTCGGCGGGGGTGCGGGGCGCGATCTGCAATGTCCACGGACCGTCCGACGGTGAGCGCACGACCTCCTGGTCGGGCAGGTCGAGTTCGATCGCGCCGCGCGCCAACGCCGTCCGGCGGCGCAGCTCCCCGAACCGTGGGAGCTCGACGATCGACGGGTGCGGTCGTCCTGCCGCGGCGTCGGCGGCCACTCCGGCGTAGTCGAGGCGCGCCCGTGAACGCACCCGCGCCCGGCCGACGCTCACCTCGGTGACCTCGCCCGCCCCACTGACCCGCATCGTCCAGAGCACGGCCGCGCGGTCGACGTCGGGCAGCAACGATCCGCGGCCCTCCGACAGCGCGCGTGGGTGCAGTGGCACCGACCGGTCCGGGAAGTAGATGGTGGCGCCGCGGCGTCGGCTCTCGGAGTCGAGTGCACCCTCCGGTTCGACCAGGGCGGCGACGTCGGCGATCGCGTAGTCGACGACGATGTCGTCGCCGTCGGCGCGCAGGCACACCGCCTGATCGAGGTCCATCGAACCGGGCGGATCGATGGTGACCAGCGGGATGTCGGTGCGGTCGACGCGGTCGGCGGCATGCCGGTCGACGGCGTTCTCGGCCTCCGCGAGCGCGTCCTGCCCGTAGTTCTCGTCGACACCGAGTTCGCCACGGATGGCGTCGAAGTCGATGTCGGGGGCGGAGAGTCTGCGTTGCACTCCCCGACCCTAGCCAGAGCGGCGGACGTGTGGGGCGAACGAGTCGGCGTGTAAGCCGGATCCTGTCCCGACCACGAGGGTCGGTGGCGACCATCCATCTGGGCACACCGTCGCCGGGTACCTCGAGCGGCCCACCCGCGGACTCGGGCGAGCAGCCCTCATACATCCGCGCACACGCACCTGACGGTCCGTGCTTCGGCCTTGCTCCGGGTGGGGTTTACCTAGCCGATGCGGTCACCCGTATCGCTGGTGCGCTCTTACCGCACCGTTTCACCCTTACCGACCTGACGGCCGGCGGTCTGTTCTCTGTGGCACTGTCCCGCGGGTCACCCCGGGTTGCCGTTGACAACCACCCTGCTCTGTGGAGTCCGGACTTTCCTCGGCGAGCGGCGTGTCCAGTGACTGGCCGTCCCGCGCGCCGCGGCCGCCCGGCCGACTCGTTCGCCTGTACAGGATACGCTGCGCACCCCGGCGTCCCGACACGGCGGCACCATGACGCCGCCCCACGCCGGCACGGCGCCGCTCAGAACAGGTGTGCGGTCTCGTTGACCGCCTTCACCGCGGCACCACCGTCGGGATAGAACTCGGCGATCGACACCGACGCCAGATCCAGATGTAGCCGGAACAGCAATTGCGGTCCGACGTCGAGGGCGTGACGCAGCAACGACTTGATCGGGGTCACGTGCGACACGACGAGGACGGTCTGGCCGGCATGTTCGGTGAGCAGCCGATCGGTGGCCTCGACGACGCGGCGCGCCACCGCGTCGAAGCTCTCACCGCCCGGGGCGGGCAGCGACGTGTCCGACAGCCATCGGGCATGCAGGTGCGGGTCGCGGGCTGATGCCTCGGCGAAGGTCAGCCCCTCCCACTGCCCGAAGTCGGTCTCGATGAATCCGTCGTCGGTCATCACGTCGAGGCCGAGCGCCGCCGCCGCGGCGTCGGCGGTCTGGCGGGTGCGGGCCAGTGGCGACGACACAATCGTCGCGATGTCGGTCTCCCGGGCGACGCGGCGTGCGGCCGCGGCCGCCTGGGCGAGCCCGAGTTCGGTCAGTTCCGGGTTGCCCCGGCCGGAGTACCGACGCTCCACCGACAGCGGGGTCTGCCCGTGCCGCAACAGGATCAGGCGCGTGGGTGTGGCCCGCTGCCCCTGCCAGGTCGGCTGCGCCCGTCCCGTGTCGGTGGCGGCGTCAGCGGTCGCGGTGGTGGCAGTGGTGTCGGAGTCGGCCGTGTCGGTGACCTCGGTGCCCATCAGAGGCCGGACTCGTGGTTGCGGACCAGGATCGCGCCGCACTCCTCGCAACGCACCACGTCGTCGTCGGCGAGGGCGGCGATCCGGGTGAGGGTGCCACGGTCGATCTCCATCCGGCATGCCCCGCACCGGCGTTGACGCAGCAGTCCGGCGCCGATCCGGCTGTCGGCGCGCTGCCGGTCGTAGATGGCGAGCAGCTCGTCCGGCACGTCCTGGGCGATCGCGGCTCGCCGCTGCGCGTCCACCTCGCGGTCGGCGGTCACGGCGGCCAGCGACTCGGCGCGTCGGGCCTGCAGGGTGTCGACCTGCTGCTGCAACTGGGCGACGGTCGCCGAGGCCCGCTCCTGCTCGGTGGCCACGGCCTCCTGCTGCTCCATCAGCTGCAGCATGTCGTCCTCGAGGACCGATCGGCGCCGGGCGAGCCCGTGGAGTTCGTGCTGCAGCTCCGAGAGCGCCTTGGGTGCCAGTCCGCCGGCGGTGAGCTGTGCGGAGTCCTTCTGCTCGCGGTCACGCATGCCGGTGATCTCGCTGTCCATCTTGCGATAGTCGCGGTCGAGATCCTCCGCGGAGATCTCGGCGCGTACGAGATCCTCACGCGCCGCCTCGATGCGGGTGGTGGTCTCGGCGATCTCGGCGTCCTCGGGCAGGTTCCGGGCGCGGTGGTCGAGTCGGGCCAGCGAGGCGTCGGTGTCGGCCAGGTCGAGCAGGAGTCGTTGCCGGGCGGCATCGACCTTCATCGGGTGTCTCCTCGGTCGTGGGGTGAATCACCGGTGTCCGGAGCGGGGCTGTCGGGGTGGCCGGGATGAGATGTCCACGTTACGCGCCCGCCCGGGCCGTCAGGTACCGACCGTCCACCGCGCCCCGCCTCATGCGATCGGTGATGCGGCATTCACGACGAACGGGTCCGTGGTCGGTCGGTACACGTCGGCGGTCAGTCCGGTGCGGTCGCCGATCAGTGCGGCGGCCTGCGCACACCACGGGAACTCGGTGGCCCAGTGCCCGGCGTCGACGAGGGCCGGCCCGCCGGTGCGCAACGACTCGTCCACCGGGTGGTGGCGCAGGTCGCCGGTCAGATACACGTCCACCCCGGCGCGCCGCACCGCCGCCAGCAACGAGTCGCCCGCGCCGCCGCACACGGCGACGTGTTCGACGACGCGCTCGGGGTCGCCGCCGCCGCGCACACCCCACGGCCCGCCGAGAACACCCTCAGCATGGTCGACGAAGTCGCGCAGCGTCATCGGGACCGGCAGCCGCCCGATCCGGCCGAGCCCGAGGCCGGTGGGCAGGGTGGCAGGCTCGAGCACGTCGAAGGCCGGTTCCTCATACGGGTGGGCGCCACGCAGGGCGGCCAACACCGCCGGCCGCAGGCCGCGCGCGGCGACCATCTCGACCCGTGCCTCGTCGACGCGTTCACGGATGCCGATCTCCCCGATCGCCGGGTCGGCGCCGTCCTGCGCCTCGAACTGTCCGACGCCGACCACCGACCACGCGCAGTCGCGGTAGTCGCCGACCGCCCCGGCACCGGCGGCGAACATCGCCTCGCTGACCTGTTCGGCGTTGCCTTCCGGGACCATCACCACCCACTTGTCGAGCGGGGCGCCAGGCGCCGGCTCCAGCGGGCGCAGGTCGATCAGGCCGAGTGCCTCGGCGAGGGCGTCGGAGACACCGGGGCGGGCACGGTCGGCGTTGGTGTGGGCGCTGTAGAGCGCGATCCCGGCGCGGATGAGTCGGTGCACCACCGACCCTTTCGCGGTGTCGGCGGCCACCGAGTCCACCCCCCGCAGCAGGAGCGGGTGATGGGCCAGGACCAGCCCGTATCCGCCGGCGATCGCGGCGTCGACGACGCCGGCCGTGACGTCCACGCAGACCAGCACCCGGCGTGCGGGTTCGGTGCGGTCACCACAGACCAGGCCGATCGAATCCCAGCTCTCGGCGAGCCGTGGCGGGTAGGCGGCCTCGAGGACGTCGAGCACCGTCGACACCGCCACCTCCGCACGAGCCGGATCCGAAACCGGGACGTCCGTACCAGGGCGGTTGTCGGGACTCATCACTTCACCTCCGTCGGGACCCGGCGAAGGGCCTCGACCAGGTGTGTCACCTGATCGTGGGGCCGCACCGCCAGGCGCAGATGATCGTCGGACAGGCCGACGAAGTTCGCACAACTTCGCACTGCGACGCCGTTGTGCCGCAGACTTTCTCGAACCGAGAGCGCATTCGGTACCTCGAACAGCACATAGGGTGCGCGCGGAGTGGCGACCGGTCGCCACCCGACCTCGGCGAGTCGGATGAGCATGGCGTCGCGTTCGACGGCCACCAGCCGGGCCTGCTCGTCGCAGTACGCCTCCCCTTCTGGTCCGCAGCACGCTGCGAGCGCGGCCAACGCCGGGGTCGACATCGGCCAGGCCCGCCGGCCGGCCGACAACCGGGCCACGAGCGCCGGGTCGGCGAGGAGGTACCCGGCGCGCAGGCCGGCCAACCCGAAGGTCTTGGTGACACTGCGGATCACGACCAGCCCCGGCAGCCGCGCGGCGGCCACGGACTCCGGTTCGCGGACCCCGGTCGCCTCGTCGACGGTGAGGTCGGCGAACGCCTCGTCCACCACGACGATTCGCCCGGGTCGGCACAGCGTCTCGATCACGGTTCGCGGGTGCAGCACCGACGTCGGGTTGGTGGGGTTGCCGATCACGACGAGATCGGCGTCGTCGGGAATCGCCGCCGCCGCGCGGGCATCGAGCGGTCGGGCGGGGTCGATCGGGACCTGCACGATGGGCACACCGGCGGCGCGCAGCACCAGCTCCGGTTCGGTGAACGACGGTTGCAGCAGCGCGGCCCGACGCGCACCGAGCCGGCCGAGCAACTCGAATCCGTCGGAGGCGCCGGCCAGCAGCACCACCTCGTCGGGGTCGCGGCCGTGTAGTGCGGCGATCTGGTCGGTGACGGCCTCGAACAGCTCCGACGACGGGTATCGCGCCAGGTCGTCGAGCGTGTCGGCGACCGCCGACCGCACGAACCCCGGCGGAGCGCCCCGGACGTTGACGGCGAAATCGAGCATTCCCGGCGCCCAGTCCCGGTCGCCGTGGCGGTCGAGTGCGAACAGCCCCGATGTCATGGACATCGAGACTACGTGCACGATGGTGAGGTGATGTCGCGACCGGACCCCGCTGATCCCACCACCGTTCTGCTCGTCGATCTCGACGGCACGATCACCGACAGTTTCGCCGGAATCGCCAACAGTTTCCGGCATGCCCTCGTCGAGGTCGGCGCACCACCGGCCCCGGAGTCCGTCGTCGCCGGGATCGCGGGACCGCCGATGATCGACACCCTGCTCGGGCTCGGGCTCGACCCGGCCACGGCCGACGCCGCGATGACCGCCTACCGCGCCCGCTACACCGACGTCGGGTGGCTGGAGAACTCGGTGTTCGACGGGATGGGGCAGCTCCTCGCCGACCTCGACGCCTCCGGTCGCACCCTCGCGATCGCCACGTCGAAGCACCAGACCACGGCCCGGCGCATCCTGGAACACTTCGGGCTGGTCGACCACTTCCGGGTGGTCGCCGGTGCCGGGGACGACGGTGTCCGCCGCCACAAGCCCGACGTGATCGCGCATGCACTGGCACAATTGGACATATCGCTCGACCCGGAAACACGCCGACCTGCTCGACCGGTGGTGATGATCGGCGACCGATCCCACGACATCGAGGGAGCCGGACAATTCGGTATCCCCACGATCCACGTCGAGTGGGGTTACGCTCTGCCGGGGGAGCGCGACGCTGCCGCCTGGCGCGTCGAGTCCACAGACCATCTGCGCGAGGTACTCGGTGTCTGATCTACTCCATATCTGTTTCGTGTGCACCGGCAACATCTGCCGGTCACCGATGGCCCAGAACATTTTTGCCAAACTGCTCGCCGACGAGGGTCTGGCCGACCGGGTCGAGGTCAGCAGCTGCGGAACCAGCGGGTGGCATGTCGGCGAACCGGCCGACAACCGGGCCCGGACCGAGTTGCTGGCCAACGGCTACACGGACGGGCACGCGGCCAGTCAGCTCGGCAGCGAGCACATCGAGGCCGACCTGTTCGTCGCCGCCGACGCCGGTCATGTCAAAGAACTCGAACGCAAACGCCTCGGTGACCGGGTGCGCCTGCTCCGCAGCTTCGACCCACAGGCCGGTGACGATCTCGATCTCGCCGACCCGTACTACGGCACGCCCGAGGATTTCGCGCTGACCCGCCGACAGATCGAGGCGGCGGTCCCCGGTCTGCTGCTGTGGGTGCGCGAACAACTCGACGACTGACCCCGTCGACCTCCGGGTCCCCATACTCGAGCGCTTCCGTGGTCGTGCGCTTCCGTGCTCGTGCGCTTCCGCTTCCGTGCTCGTGCGCTTCCGCCTCCGTGCTCGTGCGCTTCCGTGCCCGGGTGCTCCCGTGCTCGAGGACCGCGCGCCTGGGCACCCCCGCGCTTGAGTACCGTGGTGGGTATGCGCGTGCTGCGGACCCTTCTCCGACCGGGCTGGATCGCCCTGGTCATCGTGGTCGTGGCGTTCGCGGCGGCCTGCTTCATGATCCTCGCCCCCTGGCAGCTGGGAAAGAACGCGTCCACCTCCGAACGCAACGAGCTGATCAAGCATGCGGTCGCGACCGGGCCGGTCCCGCTCAGCGAGGTCGCCCCGGCCGGAGCGCCGTTCGTGAAGTCCACCGAATGGCGAGAGGTCACCGTCACCGGCACCTATGTCACCGAGGAACAGGCCCTGGTGCGGCTGCGGTCGGCCGGTGAACGCCCCGCGATCGAGGTACTCACCCCGTTCCGCGTCACCGGCACCGACCGGGTACTCGCCGTCGACCGCGGTTACGTCCGTCCCGACCAGAGCCAGACACCGGTGATCCCCACCCCGCCCGCCGGGCAGGTCACGATCACCGCCCGCATCCGGGCGAGCGAGGGCACGTCGGAGGGGCGGGGTGCCCGCGTCGAGGACGGCGCGCTGACCGTGTACACGATCGACCCGGCCGAGCTGTCCACGGCGACGGGGACCGCGATGGACCCGTTCTACCTGCAGTTGTCGCCGGATCAGCCGGGTTCACTCGGCGAGATCCCGCTCCCTCAGCTCGACTCCGGACCGTATCTGTCCTACGGGCTGCAGTGGCTGGCGTTCGGCATCATGGCACCGCTCGGCGTGGGGTATTTCCTGTACTCGGAGATCCGGCAGCGCCGTCGGTCGAAGGCCGCCGCCGGGTCCGCGGCCGCGGCGGCCACTCCTTCGGCGTCCGGCCCGGAGACGTCGGACTCCGCCACACCGGTGGGCGACGGGGGCGTTCTCAGCCGCTCCGAGCGGCGCAAACGACTCCGTGCCGAGCTCCGCAACGCCGGTGGCGCCCCTGTGCCCGAGGCCGGCTCCGACGACGACGCCTCGATGCCCGCCGGGATCGGTGTCGGACCCGACACCGAGCACACCGTCGGTGTGGTCCGCGACAAACTCACCCAGCGTTACGGCGGCTGAGCAGCGCTGCCACACCCGCCGACACCGCGAGGGCGCCGAGCTGCACGCGCCGCGACAATGCCACCGCCGCGCGCAGATCCGCGGTGCCGGGCGGTCGGCCGTCACCGAGGACCGGCCGTTGTTCGACGCGATGGGGATACACCGTCTCACCGCCCAGCGCCACGCCGAGGGCCCCGGCAAAACTCGCCTCCACCACCCCTGCGTTGGGGCTCGGATGTGCGGCGGCATCGCCTCGCCACGCGCGCAGCGCACCCCGGTGGTCGGGCCCCAGCGCCACCACCAACAACCCCGACAGCCGGGCCGGCAGCAGGTTCAGCACGTCGTCGAACCGTGCCGCGGCCCACCCGAACCGTTCATAGCGCGGATTGTGGTGGCCGATCATGGCGTCGAGGGTGTTGGCCATCCGGTAGCCGAGGAGCCCGGGCAGTCCGGCGACGGCACCCCACACCAGCGGTCCGACGGTGGCGTCGGCGGTGTTCTCGGCGATCGATTCGGTTGCGGCACGACAGATCCCCGCGGCGTCGAGGGCTTGCGGGTCACGTCCGCACAGGCTCGGCACCAGGGTGCGTCCGGCCTCGAGGTCACCGGCGTCGAGGGCGTCGGCCATGTGTTCGCCGACCCCGGCCAGGGTGGTCCCACCGCACACGGCCCAGGTCGCGGCGGCGGTCGCGAGCACATGCCCGCCCGGGTGCGACGACGTGATCACCGCGGCCAGGCCGCCAACCCCGACAGCGGCCCCGATACACACCGCGACCTCGGCGGCACCGGCACGGCGGTCGTCGGCGTAGAGGCGGGCCTCCAGCGCGGCGGCCCCCCGCCCCATCCCCGCGACCGGATGGAACCGGCGTGGATCACCGAGCACGCGGTCGGCCAGCAGCCCCAGGGCCAGGCCGGTCGGCGACGGCCGGAACGCCCACGACACCACTCGGGTCGCCCGGCTCCCCGGGACCCGGCTCCCGGACACCCTGCCCATCAGAAGCCCGACACGATCGTCGTCGTCCGGCCGTCCCGGACCAGCACCGCCTGCTCGTCGCCGACGAAGCTCAGCGCGAACCGGTCGCCGAACTCGGTGCGGACCCGGTCGATTCGTTCCCGCGGGTACCACGGCAGTTGTCCGTCGGCGTGCGGGATGACGACGTGGTCGATCAGCTCCAGCCCGCGCGGGTCGACGGGTCCGGGCGCCTCGGCGGGGTCGTCCATGTCGCCGATCGGTGCGATCGACGGGCCGACGATCACCGATCCGGCACTGCACCCGATGTACGGCAGACCGGCACGGACACGTTCGGTGAGGACGTCGGCGGCCCCGACCCGGCGCAGCGCCCACAGCAGGGCGTAGGTGTTGCCGCCGGAGACGTACACGGCGTCGGTGGTGTCGAGGATCTCGGTGAACGCATCGAGTTCGAGGTCGGCCGCCGACACGTCGACCACCGTGCCACCGAGTTCGGCCAGCCGGGCCCGCTCAGAATGCACCCAGGGGGCGTCGGCGTACGGGATCTGGGCGTCGCCGAGATAGCCGATCGTCAGCGTCGCGGGAGCCCGGCCGGTGGCCTCGGTCAGGAAGTCGTGGGCCGCACCGAATCCCAGCGACAACAGCAGCAGGTTCACCCCGGCAACGCTACCGGTGCGCTCGGGAGCGCCCGACAGGCCGACGCGACGGGCGAATAGACTGCGTCCCCGATGGCCCGATCACGCCCCACCCCCGTCGCCGGCGAATACCCGATCGACTGCGGGACCGCCCAGCTCGCACCCGACCCGGTGTCGGGCGGCTGGCTGCTGCAGATCAACGGCACGCATTCCTCGCACATCGATCCCGACGACCCGACCGTCCTGGACTTCGAGTACCTGCGGCAGATGGCCGCGGTGATCGAGGACCGGTATCCCGACGACGCGCATCTGCGTGTGCTGCACCTCGGTGGGGCGGCCTGTGCGCTCCCCCGCTATCTCGCGCAGCGGTATGCGTCGGCGCGGCAGGTGGCCGTGGAGATCGACGCCGAACTCGCCCGGTTGGTCCGCGAGTGGTTCGACCTGCCGCGCGCCCCACGGCTGCGCATCCGCGTCGGCGACGCCCGCGCCGTCGTCGAGTCGCTGCAGCCGCAGTCACGGGATGTGGTGGTGCGCGACGCCTTCTCCGGTGACCGCACCCCCGAACACCTGACGACGATGGAGTTCGTGGCCGCGGTGCACGGGGTGCTCGCGCCGGGCGGGCTGTACCTCGCCAACTGCGGGGACTCGCGTGATCTGCGCAATGTCCGGGCCGACGTCGCCGCCACCGCCGAGGTGTTCGCACATGTGTTGCTGGTGGCCGATCCAGCGATGTTCAAGGGCCGACGCACCGGCAACGTGGTGATCGTCGGCAGCGACGCCCCGCTCGATCCATCCGCGGCGCTGGTGCGGCGCCTGCTCTCCGATCCGCTGCCCGCACACACCGTCGCCGGCGACGACGCCCGGGCGTTCGGGCGTGGGCAGGTGCGCCACGATCCGCCGGCCACCCCCTAGATCGTGTAGTTCAGCGTCCCCACGATGGTCGCGGCGAGCTCGGCGTCCCCGGTCACCGTCACCGAAGCCGGGTCGGCGCTGCTGCGTCCGCCCGCGAGCCGGGCGAGATCCACGCCGTCGACCGTGAGCGTGACGTCGGCGGTGGCGTCCCCACCGGGGAACGTGTCGACGAGCCCGGCCCGGCCGTCCACCGCGATCCGCACGGTGCGGGGCGCGACGCCGGTCACCTCGATCACCACGCGGCTGCCGTCGGGCGCCCCGGCCCGTTTGCCGACGACGAACGGCAACGACGCGGCGAGCTCGTCGAGGGCGAAGCCGGCCGGGACCGGGTCCGTCGGTGCCCCTGCTCCACCACCATCACGCAGGTCGATCTCGTGGAACCAGCAGTCGAACACCCGGATTCGCATGAACCGGCCGTAGGTCTCGGGGCCGGCGGGGGTGAGCGATTCGGCGTCGAGATCGGTCTGCGTCATCGCCCGGAGCGCGGTGGCCCGTACTGCGGTGATCTCGTCGAGCGCGGCGAGCACGTCGGCCCGGGGGCGGCCTCGGAAGTGGTCCACCCACTTCTCGTTGAACTCGGCGATGGGATTGCGGACGTGGTCTCGGTCGGCGAGGTCGGCCGCGACGTCGACGTCTCGGCCGGCGAGCATCGACTCGGTGCCGATCACGTGCGCGACGATGTCGGCGTGAGTCCAGCCGGGCAGGATCGACGGCGCGGTCCACTGCGGCTCCGACAGCCGTGCCGCGACCTCCCGGATCGCGGCCCACTGGGCGATCAGGGCGCCGGTGATCTCGACGACGGGGACGATCGTGCGTGCCATGGACGTCCTCCGGTTCGGTGTGGGTGCTGCGGGGTCTGACGACAGGTGATGCTGTTGGGTCACGTGTGGTGACACCGCCGCCCCCAACCCTAGGACCGACGACCGACCATCGTGAGAGAAACGGGGTTCGCACCCTTTAGGCTGTTCCGGTGCGTGTGCGTCGGGTCGGTTCCCTGTGGTGTGGTGTCGTTGTCGGCCTTCTCGTCTCGGTACTCGGCATCGCGGTGCTCGGCGCCACCCTCGCGCCGGCCCCCGCGGCCGCTGCACCCGGCGGGGCGACGGGTGTCGCCGCCTGCACTGCGCGCACCGCCCTCACCCCGGGCACCACCGTGCGCACCACCGAGGTCAAGGGGGTCGCGCGCACCTATCGGCTGCACATCCCCTCGGGATACAACCGATCCCGCGCCTATCCGCTGATCCTCGCCTATCACGGGCATGCCGAGAACACCGCGGCGTTCGAGCGGTACACCGGCCTGTCTCGCCTGCCGGCGATCGTCGTCTACCCCACCGGAATGTCCGGCACCGACGGCACGTCGTCGTGGCAGGGCGCACCGTATTCGGCGCCGAAGGCCGACGACATCGCCTTCACCTCGACCATCCTGCGTGAGGTCCGGGGCCTGGCGTGCGTGGACCGGGCGCGCACCTACGCCGTGGGCCGCTCCAACGGCGGCGGCCTGGTGTCGATGCTGACATGCCTTCTGCCACGCGAGTTCTCCGCGTACGCGCTGGTCAATCCGGCTCTCTATGCCCAGACGTGGCGGGCGTGCCCGAGCGCCCCACCGGCGTCGGTGATCAGCTTCCACGGCACCGCCGACCCGGTGATCCACTACGCCGGCGGTGTGCGGTTCGGGTCGCGCTACACCGCCATCTCCGACGCGACGCAGACCTGGGTCCGCCGCGCCGGCTGCGTGCCGGTGCCGATCACCACCGCGGTCAACGGCGTCGTCCTCCGTGAGGACTGGCCGCTGTGCTCGTCTGTGGGCCAGGAGGTCGTGCACTACCGCATCGCCGGTGGCAGCCACCTGTGGCCGGGGTCGGCGGTCCGCACCACCCGCACCGGGCCGAGCGACAGCATTTCCGCGACGTCCCTGATCTGGCAGTTCTTCGGCCGCCACATCGCGCCCTGACGGAGGAACCGATGAGTCACCCCGACGATCGCTCGGGAACCATGCTCGGGCACTACCGGCTCGAGGAGTTGCTGGGCCGTGGCGGCATGGGTGAGGTCTACCGCGCCACCGACACCCGAAAGGGACGCGTCGTCGCCCTCAAACTGCTGCATTCGACGCTGGCCGGCAACAGCAACTTCCGCGACCGGTTCCTCCGGGAATCGCGGGTCGCCGCGCGGCTGAGCGAACCGCATGTGGTGCCGATCCACGACTGGGGTGAGATCGACGGACTGCTGTTCATCGACATGCGGCTGGTCGGGGGACACGACCTCCGTCGGCTGATCACCGACTCCGGCGCGCTGGATCCGGCACGGGCGGTGATGATCCTGGGTCAGGTGGCCGACGCACTCGACGCCGCACACGAGAGCGGCCTGGTGCATCGGGACGTCAAACCCGACAACATCCTGGTCGACGCCCGGGACTTCACCTATCTCGCGGATTTCGGTTTGGCCCAGGCAGATTCCGACACCCGGCTGACCTCCACCGGTGCGGCGATCGGATCGTTCGGGTACATGGCACCCGAACGGTTCGGGTCCGACGAGGTGGGCGCGGCCGGCGACATCTACGCCCTGACGTGTGTGCTCTTCGAAAGTGTCACCGGTGCACAGCCGTTCGCGTCGGCGACCAACATCGAACAGCTCATCGCCGCACACCTGCACAAACAGCCACCCGTCACCGGCACTCCGCTCGACCCGGTGATCGCCCGCGGCATGGC
This sequence comes from Gordonia sp. NPDC003376, assembly GCF_053589235.1. Classification (NCBI taxonomy): domain Bacteria; kingdom Bacillati; phylum Actinomycetota; class Actinomycetes; order Mycobacteriales; family Gordoniaceae; genus Gordonia; species Gordonia sp. NPDC003376. The sequence continues at coordinate 323,196 of NZ_JBSFRM010000003.1, forward strand.
CAAGGATCCCGCCGCGCGTCATGCCAGCGCCGGCGCGCTGATCGCCGCGGCCCGCGCGGCGCTCGAAGCACCGGCCCCACAGGGCGGTTCGGCCGTCTCGCCACCCACCATCGTGCCGCCGGCGCCGCCTCCCCCACCGCCGTCCGGGCGGATTCCGGCGGCGACCCCCACGTTGCCTCCGTCGTCGTATCCGCCGGGGCCGCGCCCGGTCACCAGGCCGGGGGCCGCCTACGCCCCGACCGGGCAGGTTCGGTACTCGCCGACCGCCCACCCGTATCCGATCGCCCCCGCCCGAGCGGGTCGCGGCTCGGCGGCGGCGATCGCACTGGGCGTGGTGGCAGTGCTGCTGCTGGCCGGGATCGGGCTCGGCGGCTGGATGCTGCTGTCCGCCGAATCGTCGGGCAACTCCGCGTCGGGCGGCTCCGACGCGCAGAATCCGGGTACCGCCCCCGCCCCCGTCGCCTCCGCGCCCACCGAGACCGCAACCGTCACCCAGACCCCCACGGCCACCCAGACCACCACGCCGACAACACAGGTGCGCACGTCGAGCGACCTGGGGCTGAGCACGCCGATCAGTCATCCCGCCTGCGACGGCACCGGGATCGTCGTCGTCGGCAATGCCGTCACACCCGGTCAGTACCCGGCCGACATCCAGCGCTTCCTCGACCAGTACCCCGGATCGAGCTACCTGCGCACCGACGAATCGTGCGGGTCCCTGCGCGACCGCGACGACAACGGCAACGTGATCTATGCCGTCTACCAGGTGGCCGGCCCCACCCTCACCGACATCTGCCGGGTGCGCAACCAGCTCGGTGGTTCGGCCTACGGCAAATGGCTCGACAACATCACCGACCCCACCACATTCATCACGCCCGCTCAGTGCGGCGGCTGAACAGCGATCTCGGCGCAATGCGGACAACATCTGTCCGCGATGTCCGGCACGATGGGTTCCATGCTGGACACCTCGGCCCGCCTGCTACAGCTGCTGTCGCTGCTGCAGGTCCGACGCGAATGGTCGGGACAGGAGCTCGCCGACAGACTGCAGATCACCACACGCACCGTGCGGCGCGACATCGACCGCCTGCGCGAGCTCGGCTACCCGGTGGATGCGACGGTCGGCGTCGGCGGTGGGTACCGACTCGGTGCGGGTGCCCAGATGCCGCCCCTGCTCCTCGACGACCAGGAGGTCCTCGCCGTCGCGCTCGGTCTCGACGCGGTGACCACTGGTCCGGTGTCGGGGATGGCCGTGGCCTCGGCCGGTGCACTGACCAAACTGCGGCAGGTGATGCCCTCCCGGCTGAGGCATCGACTCGACGCCCTGGCGCTCGAGGCCGTCCCCCACGAGACGCGGGCCGGGTCCTTGTCGGCCGAGGTGCTCACCGACATCGCCACCACCTGTCATCGGACCGAGCGGCTGCGGTTCGACTATCGCCGCCACGACGGCACCGAGTCCCGGCGTGACGTGGAGCCGTATCGGCTGGTCCGCAACGGGATGCGCTGGTATCTGGTTGCCTTCGACCCCGACCGCGACGACTGGCGTTCGTTCCGGATCGACCGCATGGTGCCCAAGACCCCGACCGGTCCCCGATTCACCCCACGCGACCTCCCCGAAGGCGGGGCGTCGGCATTCCTCGAACGCAGTATCGGAGCGGTCTACCATGCGGTGTCGGCGCGGGTGCGGATGCATGCCCCGCTGGAGACCATCGCCCCGATGATGTCGGATTCCTGGGGCACCATCGAGGCAGGCGACGAATCCAGCTGCGAGTTGCGCATGTACTCGTCGTCGCTGACGTCGATCGCCCGTTGGATGTGTGCCTTCGGCGTCGACTTCACCGTCATCGAGCCCGACGCCCTGCGCGATGAATGCCGCAGTGTCGCCGACTATCACGAGGAGCTCGCCGCGCGTTATCGACGGGCCGCCCACCGCGACGGTGACCCCTCATGACTTACCGGGTTCCGGCCGGTTTGGGGGTTGCCCGGCTCAGCGACTACATTCGTTGACTGGTGCGGGCGTCGCGACGTCCGCCCCGCGCGTATAGCTCAGCGGTAGAGCTCTGGTCTTACACACCAGCGGTCAGGGGTTCGAATCCCTTTGCGCGCACTGTATAGATGCAGTTCAGAGGACTAACGACCCGATTGTTTCGCGTTGCTCTAGTCCGCAGTCCGCAACCAGTCCGCAGTACAGAACACACCAGGCCGTTACCGGGCATTACTCGGCGCTTCCATTGCCGCCGATCGCCCGGTCGAGCAGCGCGAGCGAGCGGTCGGTTTCCGACGCGAACAAGTGCCCGTAGACGTCGGCGGTGAGCTTCAGCGAGTGATGCCCCATCCACTCTTGAACTTGCTTCGGCGGAACGCCCGACGTGAGCGTGATCGAGGCGAAGCTATGGCGCAGCGAGTGCAACGTCGCGTCACCGTCGATCTCGGCGAGATCCCGCGCAGGAGCAAACGCGCGCTTGCTGAAGTTGCCACGGCGCAGCGGCCCACCGATGGTTGTGGTGAACACGTAGTCACCGGGTTCACGGTCGGCGATCTGTGCCCGCAGCGGGGCGACCAAAGCCGCGGGCACAGGTACCTCGCGCGTCTTTCGATTCTTCGGCACGCCGACGACCACACGGCCTGATACTTCCGAGACCGCGGTGTCGACGACCAACCGCCGCCGGTCGAGGTCGACACGTGACACCCGCAACCCTGCAAGTTCGCCGAAGCGCAGACCGCACAGACCGAGCACGCGCAGCGCGAGCCCGTTATCGGACATCGGGACCTCGACGGCCGACCAGTCGGCGGGTGTCTCCGACGCCTTCCCCGCGGCGATACGCGAGCGGACGGTCGCGGCGAGGTAGTCCGCGGCGCGGCCCAACCGTTCGATCTCGGCGGGGTCGAGGAAGACCTTGTCGGTCGGCGTCATCGCCGGGAGCGGGACGTCGCTCGCCGGGTTCGAGCGCAACCGCTTCGACCGCACGGCAAGGCCGAGGATCTGATGCAGCACCGCATGACAGTGCCGGACGCTCGAAGCCGAGAGCTTCCGTTCCGATGTCTCGGCAGTGCCGTCAGTGAGCCCGCCAACCCACACGACGATCTCATCGTGGTCGACCTGCGCGAGCGGCACGTCGCCCCACCGTGGTTTCACGTGCTTGGTCCACACGTTCGAGTAGCTCGCCGCAGTCGCGGCCGTCTTCGCCTTGTTTCCCGCAAGCCATGTCTCGGCAACCTCGTCGACGGTGACCGCCGACTTCGACGGGTCGACCCACTCCCCGCGAGTGACGGCCGCGGATTGTTCGCGGAGCCATGCACCGCCTTGTTTCTGAGTCCGGAACGACTGCGTGTGTTCCTGGCCATCGGTGCCGACATATCGGGCCATCCATCGCAACCCGATACCGTGGCGAATCGTCGGGGTGCCGTCTTTGCGGGTCCACCGGTCCTCGACACGCGCCCCGGTTATGCGCTTGGTCGGGATGGATTCGGGAGTAATCGCCATGAGGCGACAGTAACTTAAGAGGTCTAGGAATGGAGTGTGATGCAAGTCACTATACTTTCCATAGTCGCAGTTCAGGACACATATGTCTCATTTGTTCGTGAACTCTGACACGTGAGACCACTATCCGCGAATGCGCAGACCAGGAGCAGGTTCCTTGTAAGGGTTGATCGACAACCCTTACGCCAGCCAATTTCGTTGTGAAACAGCGACTTTGGACAAAGTCACTGAGTCCGGTCCATGCTGTTTTCACGAGGTCAACCCCCGACCTCCGGAAACAAAAGGAGACCTCAACCCATGAGTGACAATTCCGAGCGGCTGAGCGTGAAGGAGGCCGCGGTGTATCTCGGTGTCAGCGCTCAGACGCTCTACAACCTGCGCAGCGCTGGCACCGGTCCCGCGTCGTACCTTCTCAGTAACCGGCTCAAATACGATCGGCGCGACCTCGACCTCTACGTCGCACAGCAGAAGGCCGCGTCGTTGGTTGGCGGTGCAGCGTGAGCGGCTTCGACGAGTTCGAGCGGTTCGAGGCTCTCGACGCACTGTTATCGACTGGGACGACGAGACGGCGACCGTGCGCGTCGGCTACGGGGATGGCGTGATCACCCTCGCCGCCGTCGAGGTCGCCCCGCTCGCCGCACAGCTTTACGGGCTGGCCCTGATGTGGGCCGACCACGCCCCGGAGAAAGAGCGTCAGAGTTTCTTTTAGGGCCTCGCCGACCTCATCCACACGTGTCGGGCCGCGTGGCACGAACGCGCTACCACCACCTAGCAGCAGTAAGACACCGACGCCCGTCGGTGACCGGGGAGGACCAACCCGACAAGGGGGTCCTAAAAATGCACAGCAACACCCTCGCACCGCCGCCCGGCGCGCGAGTCCAGGGAATCACCGCCCGCATCCGGCGCATGGTTCGCAACGGCGAACAGCCGTTCGAGAGCGACGTCAATCAGATGTGCCGGTGGGGATTCGACGTCGATCAGATCATCGCCGATGCACGCAAGGAGAACTGACATGACCGAAACGATTACGTTCGACGGGTTCGCCCGCGCCAACGAGGCGCGGCGTGCCGGTGTCTCGCAGCGCGAGGCCCAGGCCAGCGACGACTACATGCAGCGCACGGTCACCGCGACCCGCATCGCCACCGAGGCCGCCCACGCGAACCAGCCGAAGCGCCGCCCGCAGTTGTCGGCGAAGCTCTCCGGCCGCGCCGGTGAGCTTTGGACGCCGCATCACAGGCGCACCATGCGCGGTTTCCAGCGGGTCATGGGACGCCTCACCGTCGAGGAGATCACCGACCCGACTCCGCGCATCATCGCAAACTTGCGCGCCCAGGGTGAAGCCGGTGAAGCCCTCGACGACACACAGGTTGCCGCGATCGCCGACTATCACCGCCGTCGCCTCGACGAGGACGCAATGGCGATTGCGCGCCGGGAACTGCGCACCCAGGTCGCCGCCGATCTCACAGCCGACGTGCGCGACCTCGAAGACGACCTTCTGTCGGCCGTGCGTGCCGACCTCGAAGACCTCGCGAAGCTCGCCGAGCAGGTCGTCGAGGGTCTCGACGGAGTCGACTCGGCAGAGGCCGCGATCACCAGGGGTGACGCCGCGGTCAGCGCGTGGTCGACACGCGGGCTTGTCCGGGAGCGCGTGATCACCGTCGCGTGCAGCCTCCACTGGGTGCGCCGCGCCGTCAAACGGGGGTTCGCACCCGACACCACCGGTCGGCCGGACGCGTGGCCGCCGGGCACCGACGACGAACTCGTCTCGTCCGCGACGTGGTCGATCATCGACGCGACGCTTGACGACATGGGAGTCAGCGACGCCGCAATCGAGATCATGACGGGGGCAAAGTAATGGCGCACAAGGGTTTTGGGGAGTATCTACGGACTGAACAGACCGAGGCCGCCAAGCGGCGACACCCGTCCTACCGACGCGGATTTGGACAGCACGTGGACGGCTCTCGTGAGGCTTCGACGCTGAAGCGCTCGCAGCTTGCGCAGCAGCGTCGGGCGCGTATCCGCGCCGCGATCGCCGCCGGGTCGGCAACGTTCGGCTTTGACGGTAAGCCCATCGACCCGTTGGCCGACCAGCCCGACGAGATCGAGCAGGAGTGGACCGCCCAGTACGGCGACGGTGACAACGGCGGCGATGCCGCGTGATTAACCACCGGAGAACGGCAAGGTTCTACGACCCCGACGGGTTTTCAATGCCCGTCTGTCGCACCTGCTGGCGCTTTGGCGGTGTTCTCCGTCGCGGCGCGTGTTGGGTCGAACAGCGGCGCGACGGCAAGCGACTGGCTCACCAGAACGTCGCGTGCCGTTCGATCCGGCCGGGCTCGCGTGTCGAGCAGGACGTCGCCGTCGCCTACCTGAGGGAGCCTGTCACGGTTGACGTCAACCGCGTTGCGTAACAACTGAATAACTGTGCGGGTGGCACCGCGTAGACGACACAGAGACACTAACCGGGTCAGCCAAGGCGACCGGGGAAGACGGTTCGTGTCTCGCCACATCTGAATCGAGACACAGTGCAGCACTTCGACAAAACCCCCGCCGGTGAGGGCAGGGGTTCGGCCGGGCATGTTGTCGACGACACGTCGAGACACGCCGCCAATCTTAACAGCAGAGCGCGCGACGCCGCGAGTATCTACAACGACCGCGGGTGGTGCCCGCTGCCTCTTCCGGCGGGCCGCAAGTTTCCGCCGCCGGACTTCACCACAGGGAACTACAGCTACCCCTCCACAGCCGAACTCGGCGACATGTGGGACGGCGCCGACCCCGAGTCCAACACCGCGGGGCGGATGCCGACCTTCACCATCGACGGCAAGCAGTACGAGGTCATCGGCATCGACGTCGATCACTACGACGGCAAGACCGGTGCCGACACCCTGGCCGATCTCGTCGCCGAGCACGGCTCACTCCCGCGGACGTACCGCTCGACCTCGCGCTCGGTCGAGAATCCCTCCGGCATCCAGTTCTTCGTCGTCGAGGGCGGGCTGAAGTGGGTCGGAAAGCCTGGCCCGGACATCGAGATCATCCAGCGCACCCACCGTTATGCGGTGGCTTGGCCCTCGACCGTCTCCGGCAGGACCTACCGGTGGTACGACGCCGACGGCAACGAGTGCGACGTCCCCGACGTTCGCGATCTCCCGTTCCTGCCCGAGAGTTGGGTCGAGTTCCTGCGCAAGGGCACCACGGCCGAGTCCATTCCGATGCTCCGCGGTCTCGACGCCGACGACTCTCGCGCGTGGCTTGCCGAGCACATCGCGGGTTACGACGATGCCCCGACTCCGGTCGTCGCTGACGTGGTCACGGGTGCGATCGCCGCGTTCGGCGTTGGCGCTCATGACGCGATCGTCGAACCGGTCTGGCACCTGGTCACGCTCGCGGCCGAGGGACATCACGGTCTCGGCGAGGCTCTCCGCGCCATTCGTGACGGGTTCTACCGCGAAGTTCTCGGCGGTAACGGCACCGATGCGCGCCGCGATCTCGACACCGCCGAGCGGGAATGGGACCGCTCGCTGACCGGCGCCGTCGGCAGACTCCGCGGAGAGATCGACGCGGGCCTTCGATCACTCTCACACCTGGGTCTCGACGCCGGGTCCTTCGACGTCGACCTCGCACCGCTCACAGCGTGGCTCGACACCGCGCGCTACCGACGGGAGCACACGACCGTGACCACCCTCGACGCCGAGACCGGCGAAGACGTCGACACCGACGTGCCGTGTGTCGTCGCCAAGTCCGCGAACGATGCCGAAGCCGATCTCGCCGAGATCTTCGCCGACCACTACCGCGGTCGGTTGCGGTGGGTCGACGACCGCAAGTCATGGGCCCGCTACGACGACGAGACGCAGACGTGGCAGATCACCACCCGCGACGACCCCCGCGTGGTCGGTATGTGGCACACGCTGCGCGAAAGCGTCGGGCTTCAGTGTCTCGGTAGCGGTGGCGAGTTCGTCGCCGTGCCCGGTTCGCTGAGACTCGCCAAAGCCGTTGTCGAGACCGCGCGGGGTCTGCTACTGATCGACTCGACGGACTTCGACAACCTGCCCGCCGACGAATGGCCTTGTGCGAACGGCATTCTGAACAACCGCACCCACGAGCTACGGCCGTACACCCCCTCCGATCTGGTCACCGAACGGTTCGCGGTCGATTACAACCCCGACGCCGAAGCGCCCGAGATCTGGGAATGGATGGTTCACGCGTTCAGCCCGGCCGACGAGGACGGCGAACCCGATCTTGCCCAGGGGGCCGAACGCGCCCGTTTTGTTCTGCGCTGGCACGTCGCGGGTATGGTTCCTGAGCTCGCCGCCGAGGTACAGGAGTTTCTCAACCTCAACGGCCCCGGCGGGTCCGGAAAGAACACCTTCGGCGCTGACATGCCCCGCGCTGTCTTTGGTCGCTACGCCCGGCCGATGGACGGCGGCTACTTCCAGAAGCGCAACGCGTCTGGCAAGCACCGCGGCAACCTCGCTGACTCGGTCGCCGGTGCCCGGCTGGTCACCGTCGATGAGGCGATCGGCACCGCGTCAGCGATCGACGGCGACTTTCTCAAGAAGTTCACCGGGTCGGCGACGATGCACGTCGAGCGCAAGCACGGCACCCCCGGCGAGGCGCCGCGCCCGTTGGTCACCTTCCTGACCAACGACACCGACATGAACTTCGGCAAGCAGGACACCGGTATCCGGCGTCGCATGATCGCCGTCGCGCTCCCGTGGGGCAGTGATCACCGCCACGCCACCGGCCAAGTCGCCGACGCTAAGGGCAAGTTCCGACGGTTGTTCGAGAGCGAAGGTCCCGGCGTGCTGAACCTGTATCTCGACGCCCTCGCCGAAGTGCGAGCGAACTACGCCGAGGATGCCGACCCGCTGCGCGTCCCTGCGAGCGTGGCCGATGAGACCGCCGAGATCTGGCGGTCGTCATCGTTCGTGGGCCGCGGGTTGCAGCACTTCCGGCCGATCGGACCCGACGAGACCGACGCGCCGATTCTGTCGCTCAACGGCGTACACGCGTTCTTGTGGGACCTCGCCGAGGCCACCGAACCCGGCGGGGCTATCGGTGTCGGTCTGAAGGGACCCCGAGAACTGCGCGACCAGATCGCCGCGACGTTCGAGACCGCGCGGGTCGACAAGTCCGGTCAACGCGGCAAGATCCCCGGCGCTGGTGGTGTTCACACCCGCGTGCATCGCCTCACGGCCAACGAGAGCACCGGCGCCTACATCGTCGAGGAGGACGGCCAACCGCCGCGGGTGACCACCGACGAGGTCGACGAATGGCGCGCCGACCACCCGCGTAAAGCGAAGGTGAAGGTCGCCCGAACCCTGAAGATGAACCCCGAGATGCGCGAGTGCGCGGGAAGTGAGTAACCCCATGTCCTTCACTATTGACCGCGAGTCCGGCCTCGTCGTCGTCTATCTCGCAAGCGGCGTCAGCGACGAGACCCCGGTGATCGAACGGGCACCCGTCATCGGTTGGGCCTCGCAACGGCGCGGCGAGCACTTTGATTCTGCTGCCCCTGTCTACTACGACGAGGAAGAGGGTATAGCCCGAGCGGCACGGGGAGATGTCGAATACACGGTGTCGTCGTCCGGCAACGCGAATCACGCCGAGGCCGCATTGCGTGAACTGCATAGCCGAGTTCGCGCGAAGTACCTTCGGATCATGGACCGTTACGCGGACGGTGATTCGTTCTCACGGGAGGACGGATCGACGCTCGACGCGCTCGAAGAACGACTCAATCGCCACTAACGCCCTCGACAACCTCACGGCCCTTGCGCCTTCGGGTGTGAGGGCCGTTGTCGTAGGCAAGAGGTCGCCCCACGACGTCAGGATTGACGCTCAATCCTGACAGGTAGGGGTCGCTCTCGGCAGGGTCTCGGTATCACGTGACGTGATACCAGATAGGCCACGTGATACCGCACGTGATACCACCATATTCGCAGGCCAGGGGTCCTATTTGGGGTATGAGTATCACATGTATCACGTAGAAGTAGACAAAGATTCTATTGGCGGTGTGAGTGGTAGGTAGTGAGCATTTGAGGAACCTCTCAGGATCTACAGGGGTCTATATCCCTTGTAGGAAATCAATGTGAAATCTACGTGATACCGCGATACTCACAGGGTCGCAATAGCCCTGACCTGCACTGATAGGCCGAAATCTCGGTATCACGTAGCACCACCCCTACGTGATACCGGCCGAAAATGGGCCGATTTGGGGCTCTTCGGCGTAATCGCCAGGGGAGTCGCCTGCGCGCGCGTACGCGCGAGGGAGCCTCAACAGTCGGGTCGTTCGGTGTCGAGCGGCCGACGTGGCGGCAGCGGGGCAACCAGCGGCATGTACGGCACGGCGTGGCGGAGGTGGTGGAAGCATGATCAGCGCCGAGGACGCGCCGCCCACAGGTAGAGGGGGGTGGGGACCCCTCCCCGGTCGATCACGCAGCAGCCCGCCGCGTACTGTCCAACCGAACGGCCGGGCATAGACCGTACCCCCTAGGGGTACCTAATAACGTCTCGAACAGCGGGTTTGAGACAGCCGCAACCGGCCCTGAGCGATCCACAGCCAGGCCAATTCGGCACCGAACCACACCGCAAAACGACGGGATACGTTGCCGCGCAACGTATCTGACGATACCCGTGCCGAACCATCGCAGACAGACCGAACGCCCGAACGCGGCCAACCCCCACCGCGGGTGAGGGCAGCGCCAGAAACGCCCCAGAAGCCCGCAGACGGTTCGACCCCGCTAACACGGAGACCAGCAGCGGCCGAAAACCCGCCAGCGGGGCACACAGCGGGCGAAACGGACGGCCCGAGAGCCGACGATCGACGGTCAGCACGCCCCGTAACCCATGCGGCAAGCCAAGCGAGGGCCGGTGCCTAGTTTGGAAGACTAGGTTTCCCGCCACACCGGCCGCCGCGCCCATCGCCCAACGGGCGACGCCCAACGCGAACATCGCCAAGACGGCGAGGACACACGTAACGGACAGCGTGGGCAACGGGGACCTTCCGGCAGACCAGCGGGTGAGAGCTAGGCACAGAGCGTGCGGATTGACGTTAATCATGAACCGCGACAGCAATTTGCGCAATGGGCAGTAGAAGACGGTGAGGATGTCAGACGTCTACGAGACAATGCACGGATGATGCGGATCTATCTAGATCAGTCCGAGTGGATCGACCTCACCAAGCGTCGCGTGGGCAAGCCCGACGGCGCCCGGTACGCCGACGTTCTCGACCTCGCGAGGACTGCTGTAGACCGCGGGGAGGTGTCGTTCGTCTTATCGTGCGCGCATTACTACGAGACCCAACTCCGCGGGCGAGGTCGCAGTCGTAGCGAACTCGGCGAGACGATGGCCGAACTAACCAAGTTTCACGCAATCGCCCCTGTTCAGAAGATTGTGCCGGCCGAGATTCGGGAGTACCTCACCGGCGAGCCCCTGCGGTCACAGATCAACGTCTTCGGCGTCGGATTCAAGCACGCCTTCGGCACCGACATCGATCTAGTCGCAGGCTTCAAGGTAACGAATGAGGACACGTTGCCACCTGCGGTACGGGCAAAAGTCAAGGCGCGCATCCGAAACAAGGCCGAAGAGCTTATTCTTGCCGCCCCGGAAAACGCACCCGAAGCCGCGCGGAAGATGCTCGAAACCGCCTCGCAGATCCATACCAGCTCGCAAGCCTTCGTCGACGGACAAACCACCCTTGGCAGGGCCGTTGTCGAACAAAAACTGCGCGGCCGCCTCGACGACGTGGCGGTCATGTCAGAACTCGCAGACATTCTCGACCCACTGATGTCCGAGTGTGACCGCAGCGGAATTGACCCCAGGGATCTGATCGGCAGCAAGGAGGCGCAATACGATCTGCTGAGGGGCATCCCCAGCAGGTGGGTAATGAGCGAACTCCGGCGGGTTCGCCTACGCAACCCCCAACAGCCGTGGAAGCGAAACGACCTCAACGACTTACTGTTTTTGTCGATCGCAGTTCCCTATTGCGATGTCGTTGTGACCGAACGTCAGTGGGCCAGACACATCAACCAGTTAGGCCTGGCGGACCAACACGACACCACGGTCTTACACGATCTAACAGATTTGACCGAGGTACTCGTCGCCGCGTCCCGGACGGACGGATAGACGCTGTTCGTCCGTGACGACGCGAGCGCCGACGGCGGCCAGCGCGACAGCCAAACCAGGACCGGCACGACTAATTTGGAAGACTGGGTTTCCTGCCTCGCTCAGCTCTCCGCGGACGACGCCCGCCGCGCCCCGGAGCCGAGTACCAAAATTCCAACATCTCCGGACTACGACCACGATCGAAGCCCTATACCGCGCCGATCGCCCGGACAAACCGGTACATCGTCGACGATGGGTTGTTGCGAGGAAAATCCGTGCCGTTCTGTTCATGCATCCCATCGAGGCGTTCTGCACGCTTACATGCCTCCGCGAGAAACGGAATGTATTTATCCGGATCAATGTGTTTTCCGGAGCGCGAATCCAATGACCGACTTCTGCTTTCTGCAGCCTTGGAATCATTCCACTTTCTGCAGTCCTCTAGATGCAGAATTAGCCAGAGTTCAAAACAGGGATTTGAAACGGCGAGCCTTAGATCATTGTCCCTAGCCTTTTGAAGCGCATCTTTCAGTCGAGGGTGATTCTTTGGCCATTCAACATCAAAAATGCACCAAACTTCGTCGAGCTCCTCATCATTGCGCCTACGCTCAGCCGCGATATCAACGAGAGTCATCGGCACGCCATGCTCATCAGCAATAGCGATGTCGATTGCAGAGTTCTCCATGACCACGGGAAGCGACTTCAACCCCTTAATGTAGTCGGGCTCCGAGTTCTCACCCTCGCACAGCACGAGAATAGTTCGCCTTTCCCTGCGCTGTCCCACCCGCCTCTTCAGCGGCTTTGCACCACTTCTCTTACCCCTCGGCTGACCCATCGAGCCTATCCAATCAACCCGAGGGCCCGCAGAAAATCTGTTTGATCAATATCAGGCAAAGCCCCGAATCGGCCGTGAAGATAGGCAGACTCAAGATTACGGGAACGGCGTACGCGCTCCCCAGCGAAATCCGAGAGCGCACCTAGTCGAGTGCTTCCATCCTTGCGCTTCTCAGTTAACCAGACTTCATCCCTATTCAGATGATTGAGAAGACTTGTATCGTGTGAGCTGAAAATAATCTGAGAACCCAGCGGATTCGTTCCTGGGTCATGAAAGAGGCGAATCAACTGCGCGGACAAAGTAGGGTGAAGGCTTGCGTCGAGTTCGTCGAAAATTACTACCGAACCTGAGTTCAGAGCCCGTACAACGGGTCCAATTAGCCGAAACCACATCTGTGTTCCATCAGACTCATCATGAAAATCTAGATATTCACTAGAAGATCCGACACGATGCGCCAGTCGGACGCTTCGGCGGACCTCCCTTCTGTCGTTATTGGGACTGATTATTTCTTCATTTTCGACCAAAACATCATCGATTCCTAGGTCAGCAAGACGAAGCATTGCCAATGCCGCATCCCGACCATCTCCTAACCGGCCGCGGTTCGGATCTTCAAGGTCGTCAAATAGACTGAACTGTCGTTCATCGTCGAACAAGGACATTGTCTGATTGAGGCCGAAATACCGCCCGGGAACGCCAAAACGGCGTCGATATCGCGACGGATGCACGGAACCAAATGATCTCAGTTTTCCGATTTGCTCGGCAAAACGGCTAACTAGTGGCTCATCAAAACGTTTCGCAACCGCTAGGGCCACCGTCCTGTCGGTGAGTAGCTCGCGAGTCCCAGAAATTGTTCCGACACCACGCTGTAGTGTCAGGTTGAGCCCCTCGCGCTCAAATACTCTGCGCCGTTTCTTATTCGGATAGTGAAACAGTCCCTCGTACGATACGTGGGAACTAGATAGCTCCAGTATGTACTCGAACCTCACGCCGTCGACCATCATTTCGATCTCAAAGACGGAACTCGAATCCTGATGAGAACTGAAAGCAAACGGATCAATCGGAATCTCGTCGTCCCAGTAGCGCAGGGAGGTCGTGACGGCATCACGCAGCCAGGCCAGCGCCGCTAGAACGTTCGACTTACCCGAGGCGTTAGGACCGTAGATTGCCACGACAGGCAGCAAGCTGAGGCCCAACGCGTCTTGCCAGCGCGAAGCCGATCTGTCGTCATCGATCGCGACCAGAGATAGCTCGACCGGGTCGGCACCGCTGACCGATCGGAAGTTGGACACTTCAAAGCGGATGAGCATGCACACATGCTATACGCGGCTGGTGTGCGATAACCAGCCCGGTTTCGTCACTCACCTACGAAATTGAGTAGTTGACGACGCCCACGCAACCGGCTTATGCCCTAGTCCGATGCAGGAGGACTTGCGAGTTCGCCCGGTTGGCCGCCGTGCTGAGTTTTGACAATGCTGGTAGGCCGCGGCCCACACTGAGACATCGACCAGTGGAAGGGCACCAGCATGGCTATCGCAGCAGAGCACAAGAGCACCGCCGAGACGCTCGCAGCCGAGGCCGCGACCGACTTCGCGCGCACGAACACCACCGCCGCCCAGTTCAAAACGGCCCTCGCCCAGGTGCATGCAATGCTGGCGACGGTGACCGAATGACCACCCCCAAGCCTGCGAAGCGGACGCCGAAGGCCAAGCCCGCCGGTGTCGACATGTCGTCGCGGGCGTTGCGTCAGCACTATGTGGACGAGGCCGCCCGACTGAACCTCATTCTCGACCACGCCGACGAGGTACTGATCGAGAACGCGTGCGCCACCATCGACACCATTACCGCCCTTCAGCGGTCGATCGACACCGACGGTGCGGTGATCGTCTCTCCGACCGGTGGGGTGAAGAACAACCCGGCCACCACCGAGATCCGGCAACAGCGCCTCGCCCTGTCGAAGCTGCAAGCGTTGATCGCCCACAACTTCACCGTCGCCGCCAACGAGGGCCGGTTGACCTCGACGGGTGCCGTGCCCGGCTCGACCCGCGGCCCGTACATGGGCACCGCGGGAACCGCAGCGCCGCGCAAGCCGAGACGGCGTAACCAGCCGACCGCCCCGCGATCGGCGGCCCGGTAATAGCCCGGTTGGCCGGTGCCGGAGAGGTCGCAGGCAGCACCGGACGCCAGATCACACCTGCCGCAATCCCCGATCAATGCCGGGCCGACTACTGGCTCGACGAGATCGGCGACGAACAGGGCATGCCTCGACTGGACCGGGACGACGAATGTCTCGCCGCCTACGGCCACACCGGCGCCGAGATGCGCGCCGGGCACACCCTCAACCCGTTCGCCGACCCCCACGACCGGCCCTCCCCACTGACTGCCCAGATTCGGCACCCGTGGCCGCACTGGCGCAGCATGCTCGCCGCCCAGAGAGCGGGCGAAACGTTCGACCAGTGGTGCCGCGACCGGAGCTTGCTCGACGACAAGGGCCGACCCCCGCGGGAGTTTCTCGCCGCTCAACGACACGTCGTCCGGTGAGCGCAAGCCCGTGGGTGCTGCGCGTGCCCGAATACTGTCGGCGCGGTCACGAGTTGACGGCCCGCACAACGCATATAGGTCTCGCCGCGAGCGCCAACGGTAAGGCCTCGCAACCGGTTCGGTGGGAGTGTGTGCGGTGTCTTCGCGTGGACTGCTACCGCGCCCATCACGGCCGTGACACCACAGTCCCGGCCGGAGTGCTCGACGAGGGCCGGTTCGTTCGTCAGCCGATGAACGGTCGTCCCCAACCCGCGGACGCAGCGTGGCCGCGACACGGGTCCCAAGGTGGTTCGCCCGGCTGGTGGACACGGGTCGACTTCGCATGCGGGTGGGGACACTGCGACCCCGATCCCACGCCGGAGCTACGTGCCGAGCGCGAGTCGGCCGAGCACGCGCGAGTCACCGCCGAACTCGCTGAGCAGGAGCTACGCGACGCACGCCTGCGACGTGAGCAACGCCGCCGGGAGAACGAAGCCGCCACCGCGGCGATTCGTTCTGCGATGTCGTCGGCACGGGGTGGGGTGGCATGAGAATCTCGCTCGAAGTGTTGGGCCGGGAGGTCCTCGCGATCGAGGTCGTCGGCGCAGACGAGGAGGACGCCGACGGCCTCGACACCTCGATCTACGAAGTGAGCGCCGAGACTGAACGCCCCGATCTTGCGGAATGGCGTGACGAACACGACGACGCCCAACTGCCCGCGGTCATTGTCGCAGGCCACCATCGAGGCACGCGCCGACCGCGACCCCAGATCGTCCGCGTAGGCACCCGCCACCACCGCAACCAGACACGACAAGCGACCGTCGAACGTCGACCGCCCAGCGGATTCGGATTCACCAGCAGTCGGATTCAGCAGCAGAGAGCCCCAGCAATGAGCAACCGCCCCGACCCCGACCGACACCCGCACGCCTACCGAGCATGGCTCGCCGACCAACAACAACGGCAACGCGTGTTGAATCAAACACGCGGGTTCGGGCGTTACGCCCCACCGCCCGAGCAGAGCGACCATCGACGTCCGACTCGACGCTAGGGTCCGATTGGACGACTCCGGTCGGTGCCGTTATCCACCAGTGTCAGAGTTGACGATTAACCTGAACAAGAGCGATAGACATTCTTCAGAAGGGTGCCAGCATGGCCGGTCGAAATGACAACGAATCGGAGTCTGAGCAGCCCGCCGACGCCCAAGACCGACGCATTACGGACAGCGCCGACCGGCCCGAGTTTGTCGATTGGGGATCGAGCGACTCACTAACCGGCAGCGCCCCACCACCCCGAACACGGCGACGGAAAGGGTAAGACCCAATGAGCAACCCAGAAGACAGCGGTGAGGATTTCCCGGTGGTCGAGACGCAGGGAACGACTGAGACGCCAGAGTTCGTCGATTGGGGGTCGAGCGATGTGCAGACTCACGGCCAGGACCCGGACTCAGTGCACTTCAAGCACGAACGTGGCAACTGATCGCCCCCGGGGTCCCGAAGTCTTCTCCAATCATCTAGAAGGCCTACTGCAACGCGAGTACGACCGAATGGCAACCATGACCGCCCGCGGAGAAGTCATCGCGCGCACAGTGCTATCGATCTTGACCGTCCTAGTTGCGGCCGCCGCGCTCGCACTCGGCGCGAGTATCGGCATTCGCCCACATACCGCGACATGGATCATCGCCGGGGTTGCAGCGTTGTTAGGGATCGGTGCCCTCGCCGCGGCGTCGCTGGCGCAGTCGGCGCCAAGTCAGATTCTCTCTACGTCGAACACGATGCTCGTCAGGATGATCGGCGACAAGTGGATCGACCAGGATGACGACCCACAACGTGTAGTCGCCAAGCGCCACGTCGAGGCAATAATCGCGCTTCGGAAAGCCAACGAGCGACGGGCGTGCCAGGCCAAGAGAGCGCTACAGTTTCAGCTTGGTTTCGTAGTGGTCCTCATCGCGGCCGTGGCAACAGAAGTGGTGTTGCAGATCCTTCAACACTGAGACCCCCGCTAGCGACGACCCGCGGGGGTCTCGTTGCCGGGTGGACTGCGCCGCGTTGGGGAGGTCATGAGACCCGGACGCAACCGACCGGTCGAGCCTATGGCGGCCGATCAGACGTTGTCCAAAGTCGTCGGGTTCAGTCCGCAACCAGTCCGCAGAACGCGACGCAAGCAAGATTAGACAACGGTAACGATTACCGTAGTTTACGCACTCCAACCAGAGGTTTTCGGTGAATCATGGACTATCGCCGGTAACCTCCGGTAAAGTATGTTTTCGCAGATAGCGGAACTTACACACCAGCGGTCAGGGGTTCGAATCCCTTTGCGCGCACCAGGTCAGAGGGGTTGTTCGCTCTCGCTGGCGTCGTCACATGCGATCGTGTCACAAGTCGGTGACACTGTGACAGACACCGAACTCCTATGCCTCGTGCCACAAGGTAGCGATCCTGCGGTCATGTCGGGTGCGCAGCGCAGCTCCGCGCTCCCACTGGGACGGTGTTCACAGCCAGTTGTAAGGGCTGGTGGTGCCGACGCGGATGATCTGGTATCCAATCCCCTCGCGCTCTGTCAGCAGACCGGAGACCACCCGTGTATCTGCGAGCACCACGGAGTACCGCCGTTGACGAGAGCCGGATTTCCATACTTACGAGACAAAGTGAAGGCGAGAACTCTACCGGGGAAGAATCCCCGATTCCGACTCCCCACCTTCTGTGTCTGTTCTGCCAGCGTCACGTAGACACTACCGTCCCAGTCACCCCCACAGAACGTTCCAGCTCTCGAAGTCGTCAACCCCCGCGCCCGTGTAAGAGGTGCCGGTGTGGTTGGGGCGTAACGTCATTGATCGATCATGACCACCCTACGTCGTGGCGAAGTAGCCCGGGTTCATACTCGCTTGGGTCTCCGTTGGCGCAGCACTGGCGGTACCGAGTGATGCTCCCAGGAACAGGGTCACAGTCAAGGACGCAACCGCGAGAATGGCACGGATCGAGCGCATGTGAGGCTCCGTTCTAGGGAACGTTTCAGACGGGTGAAACCTACCCCGTCGGGCATTCACCTACCAGCCGAAATACCGAAACTCATCTGAACGGTGGAATCCCTCGAATAGATAGCAGTTCTCACTCAAATCGCTCCAGATATCCGAGGACGGGTTAATCCTCAAAGATGACAGCGACTTTTTCATATTCACCCGCCAACTTTCCCATTTCCAAAATCACCCCACCCATTCATACCAATTGGCGGGGCACACGTACGACCCCGGTCACCAGGCGTTCATACGTCTCATCGGGGCGCACCGGGGCGTATCGAGCAATCCGAGGGTCGGTCGCTGATCATTCGCTTGTGAAGTTCATCGGCAAGTCCTTGAAGCACACACATCCAGGCAAGTAGACAGACATCAAGGGTGCTCGCTCATGCGGCCGGAGGTCTCAGAGCCTCAACGCGGCACCCAGATGATCGCGGCGCGTCTCCGCGCCCTGGTGGAGGATGAGCAATTTCCACCGAGCATCGGACTCGATCGCGAGTCGGCGCCTCCTGTTGACCAGGTTCGATGCGAACCCCGCTGTAAAGGCGAACACCCTCGCCGACGTGGTGGGTCGGTCCAGCCAGTTCGTCCGCCCGCGACTGCGGCGCCTCGACGATGCCGGGATCATCGAGACGGCTACGACGCGACCCCTGCGCTTTCGGCTCACTGCACGGGGCGTATCGCTCCTCGAACTGGACAAGAACCGCTGCCCGCCAGGTCCCCGACGGACCGACCCGTCTGCGGTGAAAGGCGCCGTGGAGATGATTCACCGATCACTCACTCCGATCTGGCCTGATTCGGACCTCGGACACCGATCCTCGGTGCCCACTTCTACATCGAAACACCTTCGGGTGCTTCACATTCCGGGCATCGCCGCGATCTTCCTCCTGATCCTCTGGTCACCGCCGGCCCTGCTCGTCGAGTTGCAGATATCCGACGAAGCCGGATACCCGCGTCCCTGTAGACGCGTCCCGTCGAGGCGCAGCAGAGCCACCACCGACAAGACATCCGACAGCTCGCATTCCTCGATCACGTCGTGGTGACTCCGGCCGACGAACAATGCCTTGTCCACATCACGTGGACACCACTCGCGCTGCGTGTGTTCCGACAACCGTTGCGCCACGTCGCACACCGCCGCCATGTACGCCGAGTAGCTCTGGCCCGGATGCTCGAAACCCAGAGTCGCCAGAGCTTTCGCCGCATGGCGGTCATACACCGCCATGCGATCAGGCAGCGCCGCGGTCAGGATCGTCGACGCCACCGCAGGGCCATGCCCGCATCCCGGTACCGACAACACCGCCGCACGCGCCGACCCGGCCGCCTCCGGAATCGGACCGAGGGCAGCGAGACGTGGTCACCCAACGTTCCGCAGGCCAGGCCGGGTAGCACCGGGCTCATTCGAACCACCGACACCGCTGCACCGGAAACACTCGAACTGGAAACGGTGGCCGCTACGCTCCAGCACATGCTGGGCATCGTCGCGATCTTCCTCCTGGTCCTCGTGGTCATCGCCGTCGCCGTACCGATCGCGACGGTGGTCTTCAACAAGAACCGCGATCGACGGCCACCGGGCCGGCCTCCGAGTGGCCCGGTGACCGGCCCCGACGTCGGCAACGGCAACGGCAACGGCAACGGCAACGGCAACGGTGACCAGATACGTTGACCGAGTACCGGATTCACTAGTCCACCAGGACGTCCTGCGGCGGCAGCACCGACCGGATACGACGTGTCACCGCGGCACGGACACCGGCCGGAACCCGTGGACCGGTGGCCAGGTAGACGGGCACGGCAGGGAGCGGCGGGAGCCCGCGCACCCGCTCGAGTCCGTCTGGACGCGCGCCGATGCGTGGGAGTGGGGTGATGCCCTCCCGATGACGGACCGCGGCCACGACAGCGGTGAGATTGGAGCATTCCCGAACGATCTCGAAGTCGGCCACGCGGCGGGAGGCCACCGCCTGATCGCGGACCGCACACGGGCGCTCGAACAGGATCACGCGGTCGGTCGGGGCCCCGGGGACCCCCAGCCATTCCAGAGGCACCGTGGCCACTTTCGCACTGCCCTGCGCGTGGCTGGTCAGGGTGACCGCGATGTCGGCCCTCGAGTCATGGAGCATCTCCCGTGCCCGCGCACTCCGGGTGAGACGCAGGCGGATGACCGCGTCGGGAAGCTCGGCGCCGAGTGCGGATATCAGCGAGGGCACGAGCCCGTCCGCCGCATGCTCCGAGGCGGCGACGATCAGTTCGCCGTCGGCCGCCGGGGTCAGCGCGTCGACGGCCTCGTCGTGCAGTTCAAGGATCGACCGCGCGTAGGTCGCGAGCAGCTCGCCGTCGCCGGTCAGGGTGATGCCGCGACCCTGGGGCATCACCAACGCGGCCCCGACCTGCCGCTCCAGTCGTCGGAGATGCCCGGACACCGCGGGCTGCGACAGGTGCAGCGCCTGCGCCGCACACCGAACGCTGGAGAACGCGACGACCGCGTCGAAGCTCCGGAGCGGGACGATATCCAGAGTGGTCACCTCACCGATCGTGTCACAACCATTCACGATTCGTGATCGGTCTTGGGGTTGTGTCGGCAGGCCGACAACGATCTAGATCATGCGATCGAATGCCTTGTCCGCCCGACTTCTCGTCCCGACCGTCGTGTTGTACGGCGCCGGGTATCCGCTCGGTAGTTCGACCGTGGCAATCATGTCGCCGCGTTTGGTCGTCCTCCTGCGGTTCGCGCTGTCGGCACTGATCCTCTGGGTGATCGTCGCCATCCGACACCCGAAACGGCCGTCGCGGCGCACGGTGATACACGCCGTCATCGCCGGCGTCCTGACGCAGGCGGTGCAGTTCCTGAGCCTGTACTGGGCGCTGGCGAACGGCGTGTCACCGGGACTGGCATCATTGATCGTCGCGCTCAATCCCGTTGTCACAGCACTCATCATGTCCGTCACGCTGGGGCATCGCGAAAGCCCCGCGGGGGCGGTCGCCCTTGTTCTCGGCGTCGCGGCGGTCGTCCTCGCCTGCACTCCGAAGCTCCTCGCCGACCATTCCATCGGCATCCCGGTTGCCGCCGTCGTCGTCGCAATGCTCGGATTGTGCTACGGCGGCATCCACCAGGGTCGCTATTGCGCAGACGTCGATCCGTGGACGGTCACCGCCATCGGCGTCACCGCCTCCACCCCCATCGCCGCGGTCCTGACCCTCACCGGCCCGGCCGAGTGCAGCGACTGGCCGCGCGCGATCGTCCTGATCGTGGTCATGACGGTGCTGACCTCGGTCGGCGCGACCACGCTGTACGCCGCATGCATTCGCCGGGCGGGGGCGCGCGCGGCGTCCATCCTCTTCGCGGTGATCCCCGCGGCCGCGAGCGTGATGGCGTGGGTCGGACTGGGCGAGACCCTGTCGCCGTATGCCATCGGGGGTCTCCTCCTCGGAGCCGCGGCGTGCATCGTGCAGAGCCGGACGCCGGCCCCGAGACCCGAACCCACGCTTCTCGCACGGAATACGACGAGGGGTTCCGCCACGGATGCATGACCCGACGCCACGCCCCGACCGGTGATCCGAAACGGAACCGGGGACGGCTCAGATCAGCAGAACACCTGTGGCACAACACTTCCTGACACCACCATTCCCGGTGCCGCGCCGACCCCCGGTCAGCGCGGCGCCGGGAAGAGCTGGTTCACCGCCCGACGCAGGGTCTCGCGCACGCGCGTGGGTCCGTCCAGTTCGGCCGACTGGAAAGCCCCGTCATGGAGGAGCATGAGCAGCCGTGCCGCGTAGTCGGGGTCCGGATGGCCGAGATCGGCGGCGAGGTCGCGCAGCACTCCGGACAACCATGCCCTCTGATCGTCGATGACCGCTCGAACCGGATGGGTCCGATCGGGATACTCGGCCGCGGCGTTGAGGAATTGACAGCCCCGGAACCCGTCCTCGAGCGTGGAGTCGCCGAGGGCCGCCATGACCGCATGCAGCGCCTCCAGCGGCGCCTTCCCCGCCCGGGCGGCATCCACCGATTCGCGGATACCCTGCGCCGTGTCGGTGAGGTAGGCCGACACGAGGTCGTCCTTGCTGGGAAAGTGCCGGTAGAAGGTGGCCTTCGTGACCGACGCCTCCTTCACCAGGCGTTCCACGCCGACAGCCTGAATCCCTTCCGTATAGAAGAGGTGCGAGGCGGTGCGCAGGAGCCGATCCCGGGGACTCGTCATGGATTCAGTAGTCGTCACCCGCCCAGTATACGAGAACGACCGGTATCTCTGGCTTGCGTGGTGGCGGGCAGAACGACTAGTCTTTCTACTACCGGAGAGACCGGTCGTTCTACCAGTAAGGAATCTTCATGAGCAGCAACCCGACCATCGTTCTCGTACACGGGGCGTTCGCCGACTCGTCCAGCTGGAGCGATGTGATCCCCCAACTCTGGGGCCGGGGCTTCGATGTGGTCGCCGCACCCAACCTGCTTCGTGATGTGAACAGCGACGCCGAGTACGTGTCCTCGATCGTGCGCGCCGTCGATGGCCCCGTGGTGCTCGTCGGGCACTCGTACGGCGGCGTGGTCATCACCCGTGCGGCACAGCAGCTGCCGAACGTCAGGGCACTGGTGTACGTCGCCGCATACCAGCCGGACACCGGTGAGAACGCCTTCGGTCTGTCCGGGGCGACCGCACTCGGCGCCGAGACCTCCACGGTCCTGACCCACGCCGGCGAGCCCGAGCTGCGGGTCAACGCGGACAGCTTCGGCGAGGTCATCGCCGGTGACGTCGCACCCGAGCGCGTCCGCCTCAGCGCCACCATCCAACGACCCGTCACCCAGAAGGCCCTCACCGCCGATCTCGAAGGCACACCGGCATGGCGCACGCTGCCGTCGTGGGCGCTCATCGCAACCCAGGACAACGCGATCCCCGTGAAGGAGCAGGAATTCATGGCCACTCGTGCCGGCTCGCACATCGTGCGGGTCGACGCATCCCACGCCGTTGCGAGCTCACGCCCGGAGACGGTCACCGACATCATCGCCGAGGCCGCCCGCGCGGTCTCCTGATCCGTACGGTCCTGCGTCCGTACGATCCTGCTCCGTACGGACGCAGACGGACCACCACGGCTCCCGAGAGGCTCGTCCGCCGAGGGGGCCGTCCGTCCATGGTCATGGGACCACCCCGCGCGTGGTCCCATGACCGGCCCCGACGGCCGGGTCCGGCCGTGGCGACACTCCCCTTCGGTATCGTCAACGCGGGCTACACGGCCGGAACATGCCGAGGGGACGGTTTTCTGTGAGCGGGGAGTATGTGGGCTCGATCGCGGGCTACCGCCTGCTCGGGCCGATGCGCGTCGACAGCATCGGACAGGTGTTCCTCGGCGACCACGACACCCCGCCGCGACACGAGGACCTGCGCATCCTCCCTCCCGGAGCGGCCGCCGACGACGCCGGCATCCGATTCCACACGCAGGCCCGCGCACTTGCACGGCTCCACCATCCCGGACTCCCTCGGGTCACCCACCATGGCATCGACCAGCAGTACGCGTGGCTGGCCACCACACATCTCGACGGTGTGCCACTGCCCGCCGGGCGACGTGACGACGCCGAGGCCTTCGCGATCGCATCCCTGGTCGCCGACGCCCTCGACCACGCCCACCGCAGCGGTGTGCTGCACACCGATCTCGCCCCCGAGGGCATCCTACTCACCGCGGCCACGCCGCCCGGTGCTCCCGGAAGCGTCGTCGTCCTCGACATCGGCGTCATCGGTCTGATGCCCCGCCACCAGGCCAATCCGTTGTCCGGTGGGACCTCTTACACTGCCCCGGAAGTACGCGCGGGAGGCACAGCGGGGGCACCGGCGGACCAGTATTCGCTGGCCGCCATCCTGTTCACCCTGCTCACCGGGATGCCGCCGGCTTTCTCGTTCACCGGGTTCGGCGCCCACCGCCCCGATCTCACGGTGCTGGACCCGATCTTCGCCCGCGCCCTCGCCGACTCCCCTGCCCAGCGCTATCCCGATTGCCGCAGCTTTGTCGGCTCGGCGTCGGCAGCGCGCTCGGCGACGATCCCGGTGGCCGACGACCCGGTCCCCTCGCTTCGCGGCCGGGCACAGCCGACGGTCGTACCCGCCGACACCACTGTTCCCGCTCACACCGCGATCCCCACCGACAACGGGTCGCCGTCCGCCCCCTCGAATGACGTATCCGGGTCGGATGCGCCGGACCGGTCGCGCAACACGCTGCCCCCACCGGACCCCGTCGCACCGGCACCATCGGCGAGGGAACAGCCGCCGACACCGACCCTGTTACGTGGCCTGCCCGAGCCCCCGCCACCCCCCGACACCGACACCGACACCCCATCGCCATCCACGCCGTCGCGCCGGAGCCGACGGCACCTCGGTGGCATCCTCGCCTTGGTGGTCGCGGCCGTGGTGATCGTCGCGGTCGCGGTGTCGGCGCTGGTCATCCTCCGCAGCGACACCGCCCCGGCGCAGACCACCACCGCCACGACGTCATCGACCAACGGCACCACGTGCACGATCCGCGAGGGCTCCGTGTGGTGCTGGGGCGAGAACTCACGCGGCCGCGTGGGGGACGGCACCACCGAGAACCGCACGAGCCCGGTCAGACTGTCCGGCCTGAGCGACGTGACCGGGGTCGCCGTGTCGTGGACGTCGGTGTGTGCGATCGCCGGCGGTGCGCTGTACTGCTGGGGCGGCAACGACAACGGGCAACTCGGCGACGGGTCGACCACCGATCGACTCGAACCCACCAGGGTCGGCGCGCTGTCGGGCGTCAGCTCGGTGGCCACCGGCACCGACCTCGTCCTCGACAGCGACCGACTGGCCTACCCGACCACCACCTGCGCGGTGGCGGGCGGTTCGCTGTACTGCTGGGGCGACAACTCCCACGGGCAGGTGGGCGACGGCACCCTCACCGCGCGCCACACCCCGACCAGGATCGGCGGTGTGCCCGACGCCACCGCGGTCACCACATCGTCGGCGGTGACATGCGCGCTCACCGCGCCGGGCGAGGTCTACTGCTGGGGCAAGAACACACTCGGCACTCTCGGCGACGGCTCCGACACCGACCAGCACGTCCCGGTGCGCATCCCCGGCCTGTCCCGGATCAGTGCCGTCACCACTGCTGTGGGCACCACGTGTGTGATCGGCACCGAGGGCCGGCTGTACTGCTGGGGCAACAACAGGTTCGGGCAGCTCGGCGACTCCTCGCGTCGACCGGCACGCACCCCGCAGCGAGTTGCCGATCTCCCGCCGGTGACCGCGGTGTCCACCGAGAGCCAGACCGTCTGCGCCGTCGCCGACGACAAGCTGTACTGCTGGGGCAACAACCCGGTCAACGCAGCCGGCCCGGACGAGCGCGGCTACCTGATCAGCCCGCTGGAGTTTCCGGATCTGCCCGCACCGGTGACCGCGGTCGCCACCGCCGGCTACAACACCTGCGCCACCGCCGGCGGCAAACTGCTGTGTTGGGGAGCCAACACCGACGGTCAGCTCGGTATCGGTGACACCACGAGCACGGCGAACCCCGGAGAGGTCCTGTTTTGAGCGCACCATCCGACCGATCCGGACCCCGACGGTGACCCGGCTCGAGACCGGCCACGAGTTCGCCGGCTACCAGGTCCTGGCGCCGCTGGGCGAGGGCGGCATGGGACAGGTCTACCTCGTCGAGCATCCCCATCTCTTGCGTCGCGAGGCCTTGAAGATCATCTCGGTCACCGCGTCGCACCGCGAGGAGTTCCACCAGCGTTTCACCAACGAGGCTCGCACGGTGGCATTGCTGCGGCATCCGGGGATCGTCGCGATCCACCACTACGGGGTCGAGAACGGTTCGCCCTGGTTCACCATGACCTACCTCGACGGTCAGGACCTCGCCGCGGGTGGTCTGTCGGACGCCGAGATCGGGGTGGTGGCGACCCGCGCCGCCGACGCACTCGACTACGCGCATCGGCACCAGGTGATCCACCGCGATGTGAAACCGGCCAACATCATCGTCACCCGCGAGGACGACGGTTCGATCGACCAGGTCGTGCTGCTCGACTTCGGGATCGCCAAACTCGCCGACTCCACGCGGTTCACCGCCACGCAGGCATTCATCGGCACCTTGGCCTACGCCGCACCCGAGCTGCTCGACGGTCTGCCCGCCGGGCCCGCCACCGATCAGTATGCGCTGGCCTGCACCGTCTACGAGTTACTCACCGGTGTCGCCCCGTTCGAGGCCCCGACACCGTCGGCGATGATGGCCGCGCTGCTCTCCAGACCGGCACCCCTGCTGAGCGTGAGGCGGCCGGATCTGGTCGCACTCGACCCGATCTTCCACCGGGCCCTCGCCAAGGACCCGTCGCTGCGATTCCCCGATTGTCGATCGTTCGCGGCCGGGCTCGCCGATGTGCTGCGGACCTCGGCCGCGGGCCCCCGCCCGACCGTGGACCGGGGTGCGTCGACCCCCGACCGGGTCTCCTTGTTCGGGCCGGACGGCCCGGTATCGTCCGTCACCGGCACACCACACACCGGGATGTCGACGGCGCCCGGTTCCGGTGCAGCGGACTCACAGGCGAGGGAGTCGAGCGCAGCGGATTCCGACGCGGCGACAGTCGACCGCATCACACCGCGACGACAGCGACGACGCCGGGCGATCCTGCTCGCCGCGATCACCGCGCTGGTGGTGGTCGCCGTCGCCATTGCCGCCACCGTCCTGACGACGCGGTCCAATGGATCGCCTGCCGACCCCCGGCCGCCCACCGGCCAGATCAGCGCCATCTCCGTCGGCACGTTCACCACCTGCGCCGTCCGCGACCGCGCCGCATACTGCTGGGGCAAGAACGACGAGGGACAGATCGGCGACGGCACCACGACGTCGCGGTCGGTCCCCACCCGCGTCGCCGGACTCACCGATGTCACCGACATCGTCACCTCGAGCACAACCACGTGCGCGGTGGCCTCGGCCGAGCTCTACTGCTGGGGTTCCAAGGCCGCACGTCCCCGGAAGGTATCCGGTCTGTCCGACGTGACCGACGTGTCGACCAACGGGTTCAGCTTCTGTGCGATCGCCGACAGCTATCTGTTCTGCTGGGGCGGCAACAGTTCGGGCCAGCTCGGCGACGGCGCCCGCTGGTATCGCACCGCCCCGACCAAGGTCGAGGGCATCCGAACCGTCACCGCCGTCTCCGTCGGCGAGGACAGCACCTGCGCGATCTCCGGCAGCAACGCCTATTGCTGGGGCGGCAACTCCTCCGGCCAGCTCGGCGACGGGACGACCGTCGACCGTGCGGAGGTCACCCAGGTGAAGAATCTGCAGTTCCCGGGCTCGGTGAGCACCGGAGGCCTTGCCGGCCGGGGGACGACATGTGCGGTCACCGCCGACTACGCGGGCTACTGCTGGGGTGCCAACGAGCACGGCCAGCTCGGGGACGGCACCGCGACGGATCGGCGCGTGCCCACAAAGGTGAGATCCGGTCCCCTCCTCGACATCGACACCTCCGAGAACACCACCTGTGCTGTCACGACGGCACGCGAGGTCGAATGCTGGGGGTCGGTGCGGGCCGGCGCCGACGACGTGCTGCTCCCCGCCACGATCAACGGTCTCCGAGGTGTCACCGCCGTGTCCGTCGGCGATCTGCGGAGCTGTGCGATCGCCCGTGACGGCGCGTATTGCTGGGGTGGGAACATCGACGGCGCGATCGGCGACGGTACCACCACCAGCCGCACCGCACCCGCTCGGGTCACGTTCCCCTGATCGGTTGAATCTGCAACGAAATCGACTGCGCCACCACAAATATCACCCAAACCACCCGTTTGTCGTCCGGCCAAAGGACACCCCGTCGTGGCGGGTTCAGCCCGAGCTGAACCCGGTCTACACTGGCCCGCTGGTGCACCCCTCACGACGCACCTCGGCACCGCCCTCTGGACACGCTGTCCCCGAACTCCCGGTGGTGTCACGGTCGCGATCCGTTTCGTCGCCGGCCGCTGTGTCACCGACCCACGGTGACCGTCCCCGAGCTCTACCAGAGCCGCTGTACCCAGAAACAGCTGTACCCAGAACTGCTGAACACGGACCCATCTCCTTCGACCCGGAGCCTTTCGCTGCCGCATGCCTCGCCCCATCCACTCCGATTCGCCGTATCTGCCCGCACTCGACGGTCTGCGCGCTCTTGCTGTCGGCGCTCTCGTCGCGTGCAACCTCGGGATCCCCGGATTCGCCGGCGGCTCCCTCGGGGTGACGGTCACGTTCGTGGTGAGCGGATTCCTGATCACGTCGTTGCTGCTCGAATCACGTCGGTCGACGGGCGGATTCGGTGTGACCCGCTTCTGGGCCGGCCGGATCCGACGTCTCCTCCCCGCGCTGGTCGCGGTACTCGTCGTGTCCTTGGCGGCGACCGCGATCCTCGACCGCAACGCGCTGACGGCCAACGCCTGGCAGGCGTTGTCGGCGGTGTTCGGTGCGATCAACTGGTATCCGGTCGCAGGCGGTCCGCCCACCCCGGCCGGGGGACCGTCACCGTTCGCCCATCTGTGGCCGGTGGCGATCGACGCACAGTTCGCTGCGATCTGGCCGCTGCTGTTGCCGGCCCTGCTGGCAGTGACCCGTGGGCGGATCACCCCCGTGCTGCTCGCCCTCGCCGCGGCATCGATGATCGGGGCGCAGCTACTGCTCGACGCCGGCCACGACGTGGTTCGGGTGGCTCAGGGCACGGACACGCAGTGCGGTGCCCTGCTGCTCGGCGCCGCGCTGGCGTTCTGGCTGCCGGTCCGGGCGTACTCGGTCACCCACAACCAGCGCTGCACACTCGATGTGCTGGCGCTGGTCGGACTGGGAGTGATCGTCGCGCTGCTCATCCATCCCGGTGATGGTTCGAACTGGTCCTACGCGGCGGGCCTGGCCGTACCGGCGGTCGCCACGGTCGGTGTGGTGATCGCGGCCCTCGCGCCCGACACCCTGGTCGCCACACTGCTGGCGGTGCCGCCCCTACGTTGGCTGGGCGAGCGCGCCTACGGCATCTACCTGTGGCATCTGCCGGTGCTCGCGTTCCTGCCGTTCCTGGTCCACACCGAGCATCTCGCCGTCACCGCAACCATCACCGTCGTCACGAGCGTGCTCCTGGCAGCACTCTCGTGGCGCTACCTCGAGGAACCGATCCGCCGCCATGGTCTCGCCGCCGTCATCACACCGCGAGCCACGGCAGACACGCTCATGAATCATCTGCTCACCGCCCTGATCTCCCTGTTCACCCGCGTTCTTGGCTGGCTGACCGCAGCGCAGGAACGGCACCTGACCGCCCGGTCCGCGAGTGCTGCCGCCGAGGTCGCCGCACTCTCCGACGATCCGGTGGCCGACCCGGTGATGCCCGGCCCTGCGAAGTCCGGCGCCTCGGTGCCCGGGAGCGAAGGCGCCGACCCCGCCGATCCCGATGGCGGAGGCGCCGAATCGCCGCTGGTCTCGGGATCACCTCCGACGTATCTCCCGGTGGACACAGCGCTCCTCCCGGTGGACACAGCACTTCTCCCGATGGACACAGTGCTCGTCGCACATCTGCCGGGCACCGAACCGGTGTATCTGCTGCCGCTCCCCCCGAGTGACCCACTCCCGGACACCCCGGCGTACGACGATGCCGATGATCGCCGGCTCGATGGCCACGACTCCGATGCCCACGACTCCGATGCCCACGACTGCGATGCCCACGACTGCGATGGCGATTCCGTCGACGTCGATCACGACTACGATCACGATCCCCACCACGACGACGATGACGGCCCAGACGTCTCCCCCGACGCGGATGATGGGTCCACCACCACCGGGTCCGGGACCACCCAGTCCGGGACCACCGAGGCCGAGTCCCCCAAGACCCCCGAGTCCCCCGAGACCCCCGAGACCCCCGAGTCCCCCGAGTCCCCCGACGAGCGTGAACCCGCGGCCGAGACCGACACCGACCTCGGCACCGCACCTGACACGGACGGCGCACCTGACACAGACAGGGCACCCGAAACGGACGCCACACCGTCGCCGGCCACGGCGACGGTGACCACCACCCCGAATCTGCGACAGCGGCGCGTCACGGTGCCGGCTCCCCGGTCCGACACCGACGACGCCGACGACACCGACGACGCCGACGACACCGACGACACCGACGACACCGACACCACTCCATCGGAGCAGACCACCTCCGACAGCGCCGGACCGGACACCGACAGATCCCCCAGCACCGATTCCGACAGCATCGATTCCGACAGCATCGAACCGGACGAAGCTGCCGATACCGCTGCCGATACCGAGACCGAATCGAGTCCCGCCCCGGCCGCGGCCACCACGAATTCGACTGCGGAAGATTCCCCTGCGGAAGACTCCCCTGCGGAAAAAGTCACAGCGGAGAAAGTCACCGCAACGGCGATGGCGGCACCCATCGCACCCCCGGCCCGGCCGGGACCCGTCCGTACTCCTCCCGGCCCGGGCCGAATCCGACGCTCGCGAGCGCTCGACGGACTGCGCGGGATCGCCGTCCTGGCGGTCGTCGTCTACCACTTCTTCGGCGACACCATGCGCGGCGGCTACCTGGGCGTCGACATCTTCTTCGTCCTGTCCGGCTTCCTGATCACCTCACTGCTGGTGCGTGAGTACGGCGCGACGCACCGGATCTCATTACCGGAGTTCTGGACGCGGCGGGCGCGGCGCATCCTCCCGGCGGCGGTCACCGTGCTGGTGATCTGCACGGCGATCGCCGGCCTGCTGGGTGGTGATGTCGCGGTGCAGCTGGTGCAGCAGTTCCTGGGCTCGCTGTTCTTCGTCAACAACTGGGTGCAGATCAGCCAGTCGCACAGCTACTTCGCCGACACCACACCGCAGATCTTCATGCACTACTGGTCGCTGGCGATCGAAGAGCAGTTCTACGTCATCTGGCCACTCGTCATGATCGCCATCCTGTGGCTGACCCGCCGATTCGGCGGTCGCGCCCAGATGCGGATCGCAGCGGGCGTGGCCGTCGCACTGGGCGCAGCGTCAGTCGGCGCGATGATCGTGCTCCACAACCCCGACACCGATCCCAGCCGTGTGTACTTCGGCAGCGACACGCACTCGTTCGGCCTGCTGACCGGCGCGGCCCTGGCCTTGCTCATCACCGTGCCGGGACCGGACGCCGCCGACTCGTGGCCGCGCCGCGTCAGCGCCCGCACCGCACTGCTGGTGAGCCGCACGGTCGCACCGATGGCCTTTGCGGCGCTCATCGCGCTCGTCTTCCTGCTCCCCGACACCGACCCGCTCACCTACCAGGGCGGCCTCCTGGTGGCGTGCCTGCTGACCGCGATGACGGTGCACACCGCGATCCGCGAGATCGGCCCGGTGGCGCGGCTGCTGCGGATACCGGTGCTGCGATGGCTCGGCGAACGATCGTTCAGCCTGTATCTGTGGCATTGGCCGGTC
Source organism: Gordonia sp. NPDC003376 (assembly GCF_053589235.1). Classification (NCBI taxonomy): domain Bacteria; kingdom Bacillati; phylum Actinomycetota; class Actinomycetes; order Mycobacteriales; family Gordoniaceae; genus Gordonia; species Gordonia sp. NPDC003376. Next base: position 354,516 of record NZ_JBSFRM010000003.1, read on the forward strand.
GTGGTGTTCCTTCGCCAGGGCCTGCAGGGAGACACCGCGGGCTCCGGTGTGGACCTGCCGGACTGGGCGATCGGCCTGATCGCCGCGGCGATCACACTGGTCGTGTCGGAGGCCTCGTACCGCTGGATCGAGACCCCGTTCCGACGCCGGGGTTTCCGCGGGGTGGTGCGCGGACTGGCCACCTCCGCCCGAATCCCGGCGATCCCGGTCGCCACGCTCGCAGGCGTGCTCGCGGTGAGTCTGCTCGCGGGGGTCGCCCTGGGCACCAGCCCGGCGAAGTCCCAGCTCGAGCAGAACCTCGAGCAGCTCGCGCGGCTGCAGGAACAGGCCAACGCCGCGCCACCCCCGCCACCGTCACCGGTGGCCTCGTCGGTGCCGACGTTGCCCACCGGCCGGGAGATCACCGGCATCGGGGACTCGGTGATGCTGGCGTCGTCCCAGGCACTCACCAGCCGCTTCCCGGGGATGTACATCGACGCCGAGGTGTCCCGCCACTACTCCGGCGGTGAGACCGTCATCCAGTCGCTGGCCGCGAGCAACCGACTGCGCAAGTATGTCGTCCTCGGCTTCGGCACCAACGGTCAGGCCTTCGACGGCCAGCTCGATCGCATCCTCACCGAGATCGGCCCGGGACACAAGATCGTGTTGCTGGTTCCCTACGGTCCCGTCGACGGCATCCCGCAGGCCGCGCAGCAGGCGTTGCGTTATGCGCCGCGCCACCCGAATGTCTTCCTCGCGCCGTGGTGCCAGATCGCCGCGGCGCATCCCGAGGACCTCAACTCCGACGGGGTGCACCCGGTGGGGCCAGGAGTCTGGCTGTACGCCGACGCCGTGACCGCGGGGCTGCGTCAGGCCGTCACCGGAAAGCGTGACCCGGGCATCCGCTGCCCGATCTGAGCCGCCCCTGGGCGGTCCCGGGGATCGCTCCGGCGGCTCAGCCCGCGACCAGCCGGGTGGCCGGCGCCGCTCCCGCACCGTGGGGGTAGGCGGTGGCCAGCGCATCGGCGAACCGCCGATTGCGCTGTGCGGTGGCGGCCGCGGTGTAGTGGATTCCGTCGGTGAACATGTCCGGCCGGGCCACCGACGCCCAGTCGTACACCGCGAGATTCGGGTACCGGGTGGTCGCACGCCGCAGCGCGTCGTTGAAGGTGGTCATCGCGGCCGTCCCGAACGCCGGGTTGGCGGGATTCGACGACGCGATGGTCGGCCAGAGGACGGGCTGCCCCTGGAGCTGACGCATGATCGCATCGATGCGTGCGTCGGCGTTCACCGAGCTGCCCGACGAGATCGCGCCGGCGTCGTTGACACCCATCGCGATCACCCAGCAGCCGTGGCGGCCCGCGGCCAGCTGAGATGCGACGGCCGCGGTGGCATCCGGTGACGGACCGTCCACCACCGCCCGCCCGCTCAGCGCATCGACGCGGACGTCGCGGGCCCCGACCCGGCGATAGTGCGCGGTGGCGGTGTCGTCGGCGGCCGGTAGGGCACTCGCGACGTCGGCGTTGAGCGAGGTGGAGTCGCCGACCTGGGTCACACTGGTGCAGCGTGACATACCCGGACGGTCCTCGGACCGCGGTAGGCCGGGAACCGACGGCAGCCCCGGGATCAGCGGCAGCAGATCTTGCAGCCGGAGATCCGGTAACCCGCTGTCGGACGACGAGTTGGCGATGCCGTTGATCACCGCCGGGAGGTCGTCGACCGGGGTCGCTGACGATGACCCGGCACCGAGGACCGATCCGATGCCGGCAACCGACGCGGCCGTGGCCACGCCGAGCATGCCCAGGGTGAGGCGGCCGAGCAGGCGTCGGCGGCGGGAACGGGCGACATGAGATGACTGCACATTAACCACAATGGTCACACTGAACTACACCAGTCACACCTGTCGCAACCACAGGACGGCAACGAGTTGATCAAGACCCGCCGGAGACACCGACACAAGCGGCACACCGGACACTGAAAAGGTGCGACGCCGACAATGCGGACGATCACCGACGCAGACACGACAACGCGACGGCACACACCGGCAACGCGGACGTGACCGGGACAGACCTCCATCGGGGGTCAGCCCATCACTCAGGCCCGGGCTACCCCGAGTGCCTGTTCCCAGAGTTTCTCCGAGCGTCCCTCACCGGGTTCCATCACATCGGCGAACCTGATGGTGCCGTCCGCGTCGACCAGGAACGTGCCGCGATCGGCGTAGCCACGGGCATCGTTGAACACCCCGTATGCGCCGGCAACCGCACCATGTGGCCAGAAGTCGGACAGGATCGGGAACAGGAAGCCCTGCGCCGATGACCACACCTTGTGGGTCGGTGGCGGACCCACCGAGATCGCGACGGTCCGCAGGTCGTCGTCGACGAACTCCGGCAGATGGTCGCGGATGTAGCCCAATTCGCCCTGACAGGTCCCGGTGAACGCCAGCGGGAAGAACACCAGCAGCACCTTGTGTCCGGCATCACGCAACGCCGACAGCGACACACGCTGGTTGTTCTGATCCCGCAGTTCGAAGTCGGGAGCGGTGTCACCCTCACGGAGGTGACCGACGGGCGAACCCGTTGAAACGGTCATGGGCGCTTGCCGGCGGTGCGAGACTTCGGCTGCACCAGCCGTGAACCCGACCAATCACCGAGGCTGACCACCGTGGTCTGGGTGAGTCCGGCGGTCGGCGCGGCCTCGGCGATCTCACTGGGATCGACGTACCCGTCGTTGCCGGTCTTGGGTGACACGACCCAGACGTATCCATCGTCGGCCAGAGGGCCGATCGCATCCATCAGCCGGTCGACCAGATCCCCGTCTCCGTCGCGCCACCACAGCAGCACCACGTCGACGACATCGTCGGCGTCCTCGTCGACCATCTCCGCGTCGATCGTATCCTCGATATCGACCCGCAGATCGTCGTCGGTGTCCTCGTCCCAGCCGAGTTCCTGGACCACCATGCCCTGAGCAAAGCCCAGCTTCTGTGCACTGCTGCCGTCGGAGCCAATGCCCCCTGAGGCGGCTACCACCGCGCGAGACCTCCTGAGATCTGTGTTCACGTCGTCCGGCGACACGTCCGTGTCAGCCGTAGCACACAGCGTAGTGCACCACCGGCCCGTTTACGTCGGCGAATCGCGAGGCATGCCCCGGTTTGTCCTCCGACCGATCACCCGGTCGGCACCGGCACCACCGCCGACGTGCGGGTCGCGATCCCCGGTGGCGGCGGCAGATACCGGGCGCACGCGTCGAGGACCGCCTGCTTGTCGGTGCTCCACCGGGTGGCGATGGGGTTGAGTCCGGTCAGTTCGTGCGCGCCGATCGCATCCTCGAGCCGCTTCGTGCTCCCCAGGAAGGTGTCCACCGGTGCCGTGAGATCGGCCGGGACCTCCGGATTGCGGGCGTCCCGAATCCGGTCGGCACCCGCGATCAGCGCCGCGCGCGCACGATCATCGAGGTCACCCACCTTGTCATAGGAGTGGAATCGGTTGAGTGCCTCGAGGAAGTCGTTGTATCCCTTGACCATCACGACCATCGACGAGGTCGCCGTCCGGCACAGGGCGACCGTCGCCTCGTGCCGGTGCGCCGAGGCCGCCGACACCGACACCTCCGAGCTGTAGAGCGCGAGCTGATCCGACGGCGCCGTGCCCGATCCGGTCACCGAGGTGGCACAACCGCTCACGACCGACGCGACCAGCGCCATCCCTAGGGTGATCAACGACACACCGCGTCCGCGCGTGGTCCGCGCGGACGACGGCGGTTCACGGTGGGTACCGCTCGCCCCGGCACCACCGACCCATGGGCCCTCGGCGCAGCGGACATCAATGCAGGACAGATCACCTCGGTGCCGCAACTCGCCACCCCTCACTACTCGCCGGTAACGCCTGAGCGAACGCTACCGCAGGTCAGCGCGCGGATACCGAATAGCCACTCACCCGATGCCAACCATCGGCGCATGGGGCACGATAAGAAGCGGGCACGTGAGCGGGCACACCATCCTCGCGTCGTGTCCGCATGTCATCGACCGCCGCGCACCACCCCGCGCCGGCCCAGATCGAGGAGTAGGCATCACCGTGACCGAACAGGCAGAATCCACCGACGCGACCGCCACCAACGGCGTCGCCCCGTCCGCGACATCCGGCGCCCGCGTCCGGGTCATCCGCGAGGGTGTCGCGTCGTATCTGCCCGACATCGACCCAGACGAGACCACCGAATGGCTGCAGTCGTTCGACCAGCTCGTCGCACACGCCGGCCCGGCACGTGCGCGCTACCTGATGCTGCGCCTGCTCGAACGCGCCGGTGAGCAGAACGTCGCGATCCCCTCGCTGACGTCCACCGACTACGTCAACACCATCCCCACCGAGAACGAACCGTGGTTCCCCGGCGACGAATCCGTGGAACGCCAGTTCCGCCAGTTCATCCGCTGGAACGCCGCGATCATGGTGCACCGCGCACAGCGTCCCGGGGTGGGCGTCGGCGGCCATATCTCCACCTACGCGTCGTCGGCGTCGTTGTACGAGGTCGGCTTCAACCACTTCTTCCGCGGTATCGACCATCCCGGCGGCGGAGACCAGATCTTCATCCAGGGTCACGCCTCCCCCGGCATCTATGCGCGCGCCTTCCTCGAGGGCCGGATCGGCGCGGAGCGGATGGACGGCTTCCGCCAGGAGCACAGCCATGCCGGCCCGGGCGGCGGCCTGCCGTCGTACCCGCACCCGCGGTTGATGCCCGAGTTCTGGCAGTTCCCGACGGTGTCGATGGGACTGGGCCCGATGAACGCGATCTACCAGGCGCGGTTCAATCACTACCTGCACGACCGTGGCATCAAGGACACCTCCGACCAGCACGTGTGGGCGTTCCTCGGCGACGGCGAGATGGACGAGACCGAGTCGCGTGGCTTCGCCAGCTTCGCCGCCACCGAAGGCCTCGACAACCTGACCTTCGTGGTCAACTGCAACCTGCAGCGGCTCGACGGCCCGGTGCGCGGCAACGGCAAGATCATCCAGGAGCTCGAGTCGTTCTTCCGCGGCGCCGGCTGGAATGTGATCAAGGTGGTCTGGGGCCGCGAGTGGGACTCGCTGCTGCACGCCGACCGCGACGGTGCGTTGGTCAACCTGATGAACTCCACCCCCGACGGCGACTACCAGACCTACAAGGCCAACGACGGCGCCTTCGTCCGCGAACACTTCTTCAACCGGGACCCGCGCACCAAGGAACTGGTGAAGAACATGACCGACGCGGAGATCTGGAACCTCAAGCGCGGTGGCCACGACTACCGCAAGATCCATGCCGCCTACGCCGCGGCGATGGCCCACAAGGGTCAGCCGACGGTGATCCTGGCCCACACCATCAAGGGCTACACGCTGGGCAAGCACTTCGAGGGCCGCAACGCCACACACCAGATGAAGAAGCTGACGCTCGACGACCTCAAGGCGTTCCGCGACTCCACCCGCATCCCGATCACTGACGCGCAGCTCGAGGAGAACCCCTACCTGCCGCCGTACTACCACCCCGGGATGGATTCGCCGGAGATCCAGTACATGCTCGATCGCCGCAAGCGCCTCGGTGGCTCGCTGCCGGTCCGGCGCACCGTCGCCAAGCCGCTGCACCCGGATGTGAGCAAAGCCCTCAAGACCACCGCGAAGGGGTCGGGCAAGCAGCAGGTCGCCACCACCATGGCGCTGGTCCGGGTCTTCAAGGATCTCCTGCGCGATCCGGAGATCGGCAAGCGGATCGTGCCGATCATCCCCGACGAGGCGCGCACCTTCGGCATGGACTCCTGGTTCCCGACGCTGAAGATCTACAACCGCAACGGTCAGCTCTACACCTCGGTGGACGCCGAGCTGATGCTCGCCTACAAGGAGAGCAGCGAGGGTCAGATCCTGCACGAGGGCATCAACGAGGCGGGGTCCGCGGCGTCGTTCACCGCCGTCGGCACCTCGTATGCCACCCACGACGAGCCGATGATCCCGCTCTACATCTTCTATTCGATGTTCGGGTTCCAGCGCACCGGTGACAGCTTCTGGGCGGCCGCCGATCAGATGGCCCGCGGGTTCGTGATCGGTGCGACGGCCGGCCGCACCACGCTGACCGGGGAGGGCCTGCAGCACGCCGACGGCCATTCGCCGCTGCTCGCGGCCACCAACCCCGGCGTGGTGGCCTACGACCCGGCGTTCGCCTACGAACTCGGTCACATCGTGACCGACGGCCTCAAGCGGATGTACGGCGACGACCCGGAGAACGTCTTCTATTACGTCACCGTCTACAACGAGCCGATCAGTCAGCCGGCCGAGCCCGCCGACCTCGACGTCGAGGGCGTGCTCAAGGGCATCTACCGGTTCAGCCCGGCCGCACCGGACAAGCAGTACCCGGCCAACATCCTGGTCTCCGGCGTGACCATGCCCGATGCCCTGCGGGCGCAGGAACTGCTCGCCGATGAGTGGAATGTCGGCGCATCGGTGTACTCGGTGACCTCCTGGAGCGAACTGGCCCGCGACGGTGTGGCGATCGACCGGGCGTCGGTCCGTGAGCCGGGTGCCACGGCCGGGACGCCGTACGTGACCGAGGTACTCGGCCGCTCCTCGGGTCCGTTCGTCGGCGTCAGCGACTACATGCGGGGCGTCCAGGAGCAGATCCGGGCCTACGTGCCGGGGACCTACCTGACGTTGGGCACCGACGGCTTCGGCTTCTCCGACACCCGTTCGGCCGCACGCCGCGTGTTCAACGTCGACGCCGAGTCGATCGTGGTGGCCGTGCTGGTCGCCCTGGCCCGCGACGGGCACATCGATTCGTCGGTGGCCGCGGCGGCCGCCGAGCGGTACAAGATCACCGATGTCAACGCCGCGGCGGTGTCCTACGCCGACACCGGCAGTGCGTAGGTCGTTCGCACCGGTGTGATGGGCTTGTCCGTCTCACGGTCATCTCGTGGCAGTCCCCACCGATCGTCGGTGAGGACTGCCACGACGTCGTGTCGGGGCCGGTCGGGCGCCTCGCGGACTACATTGGATGGGTGTCCGACGCCCGGGTGAACCAGCCCCAACCACCGGCCGACGTCTTCGGGGAGCGCGGTGCCCATGTGCCCGCGCCGGCGACGGTGCACGATGCGTTGCCCGACACCCTGCTGCGCCGGGTCAAGCAGTACAGCGGCCGTCTGGCCACCGAGGCGATCCACTCGATGCAGGATCAGCTGCCCTACTTCGCCGATCTCGACGCCGCGCAACGTGCCAGCGTGCAGCTGGTGGTGCAGACCGCGGTGGTGAACTTCGTCGAGTGGATCCAGGATCCCGAGGGCAACGTCAAATTCACGGTGCAGGCATTCCAGGTGGTCCCCCAGGATCTCGCCCGCCGCATCACGCTGCTGCAGACCGTCGAGATGGTCCGGGTGGCGATGGAGTTCTTCGAGAAATGGTTGCCGCTGCTGGCCCGCAACGACGCACAGCTGCGGGCGCTCACCGAGTCGGTGTTGCGGTACGGCCGCGAGATCGGCTTCGCCGCTGCCGCCATCTACGCCTCGGCCGCCGAGTCGCGGGGCGCGTGGGACTCCCGCCTCGAGTCGCTCGTCGTCGACGCCGTGGTCCGCGGCGACAGCGGTCCGCAGCTGATGTCCCGGGCGGCGGCGCTGAACTGGGATTCCGACGCCCCGGCGACGGTGATCATCGGCGCTCCCCCACCCGAGCAGAACGTCTCGGTCCCGCTGGCGATCCACAACACGGCGAAGGGACACGACCGGGCGGCGCTGTCGGTGGTCCAGGGCACCCTCCTGGTGACCATCGTGTCCGGGCCGATCCGACCCACCGATCGGTTCACCCTCGAGCTGCTCAACCACTTCGCCGACGGTCCGGTGGTCATCGGGCCGACGATGCCCAATCTCAACGCCGCGCACGCCAGTGCGACCGAGGCGATGGCGGGGATGACCGCGGTGGTGGGCTGGCCGGGTGCGCCGCGCCCGGTTCACAGCCTCGAGTTGTTGCCCGAACGGGCACTCAACGGTGACTCCACCGCGACGGCGACCCTCATCGACACACTCGTCCGACCGCTGACCCACGGCGGGTCGACCTTGAACCACACCCTCGAGTCGTATCTCGACTGTGGTGGGTCGGTCGAGGCGTGCGCCCGCGAACTGTATATCCATCCAAATACCGTCCGGTACCGACTGAAGAAAATTGCAGAAATCACAGGACGTGACCCAACTAACCCCCGTGACGCGTACGTCTTACGGGTCGCGGCGACCGTCGGCCGTTTGACACGCTTCAAGAACGAATCGTCGCCATCCGCCCCATAGAACCCACCAGTAACATCACAGATATACTGTTTTCGCTGGCAGAGGCCTTATGGACACGGTTGTGTAACGAATCTCGGAGTGATGACGATGCGGGTGGCGCCGCGGTTACCTTTGTAGGAACCCTACAAATCCGTCCGGTGAGGTTCATTGACCTCCACACCCACTTTTCGGGCCCGGAGGGTGTTCTCTGGTCACGTGCTTTCGATGCTCGCGCCCGGACAGGGCTCACAGACCCCCGGCATGCTGACGCCTTGGCTGGAACTGCCCGGCGTCCGTGATCAGCTCGAGTTGTGGTCGAAGCTCACCCGGCTCGACCTGATCCGGCTGGGTACCACCGCCACCGCCGAGGAGATCACCGACACCGCGGTCACCCAGCCGCTGGTCGTCGCGACCGCTCTTCTCGCCTACGACGAGTACCGCAAGCGGGGCGAGCTGCCCGCCGACGCGGTCGTCGCGGGCCACTCGGTGGGTGAGTTGGCCGCCGCCGCCATCACCGAGGTGATCAGCGCCGACGAGGCCGTCGCCCTGGCCGCCATCCGCGGCGCCGAGATGGCCAAGGCGTGCGCCCAGGAGGCCACCACCATGGCAGCGGTGCTCGGTGGCGACGAGGCCGAGGTCCTCGCACGCCTCGACGAGCTCGCGCTGGTCCCGGCCAATCGCAACGCCGTCGGCCAGATCGTCGCCGCGGGTCCGGTTGCCGCCATCGACGAGCTGGTCGCCAACCCGCCGGAGAAGGCCCGCACCCGCAAGCTCGCGGTGGCCGGCGCCTTCCACACCCGCTACATGGCCCCCGCGCAGGACGCGGTCGCAGCCGCAGCAGCCAAGATCACGCCCGGCACCCCCACCCGCACGCTGCTGTCGAACTCCGACGGGCGTCCGGTCGCCGACGGCGCCGAGGCGCTGTCGAAGCTGGTCACCCAGGTCACCAGCCCGGTCCGGTGGGACCTGTGCTCGGCGCACATGCGCGAGGCGGGCGTCGCCGCGATCGTCGAGCTGCCGCCGGCCGGTGCGCTGGCCGGGATCGCCAAGCGAGAGCTGAAGGGCACCCCCACGGTGGCCTGGAAGACCCCGAACGACCTCGAGAAGGTCATCGAACTTGGATAGCGGTCGCGGCCCGTCCGCGACCCCCGGAAGTCCGGCCACCGGCCGGATGTCCAAGCGGACCTGAGCGCCCCGGCGCCCCACCCGCTCCGGAGAACCACCCAACTGAATCGGAAGAAGGGAACCACCCAGTGGCTGCCACCCAGGAACAACTCATTGCCGGTATCGCCGAGATCATCGAAGAGGTCACCGGCATCGAGCCGTCCGAGGTGACGATGGACAAGTCGTTCGTCGACGACCTCGACATCGACTCGCTGTCGATGGTCGAGATCGCCGTGCAGACCGAGGACAAGTACGGCGTGAAGATCCCGGACGAGGATCTCGCCGGCCTGCGCACCGTCGGTGACGCGGTGAACTACATCCAGAAGCTCGAGGCAGAGAACCCCGAGGCCGCTGCCGCCATCAAGGCGCAGATCGAGGCAGATCAGAACTCGTGAGCTCGCCGTCCCTCCGCGAATACTCCACGCTGGGCGGGAACTTCCCGAGCGTGGTGGTCACCTCCATGGTCGCGACCACCTCCCTCGGCGTCGATCTCGACTCGACCTGGCAGGGGCTGCTCGACGGTAAGACGGGCATCCGCGAGCTGACCGACGACTTCGTCACCAAGTACGGCGAGTTGCCGTGCCGTGTCGGTGGTCGTCTCCTGGCCGACCCCGCCGAGGAGGTCACCCGCGTCGAGGCACGTCGGATGGCCTACGTCGAACGAATCGCGCACGTCATGAGCAAGCGCCTGTGGGCGCATGCGGGCGAGCCCGAGGTCGACCCGGACCGCCTCGCGGTGGTCCTGGGCACCGGCCAGGGCGGCGGCGACGCGATGATCGACGCGGTCAAGGCGATGGAGTCCTCCGGCAACTACCGGAAGGTCTCCCCGCTGGCCGTCTCGATGGCCATGCCCAACGGTCCGGCCGCGGTGGTCGGGCTCAACATCGGCGCGCGCGCCGGTGTGATCACGCCGGTCTCGGCGTGCTCGTCGGGTGCCGAGGCCATCGCCCACGCGTGGCGGCACATCGTCATGGGTGACGCCGACATGGTCGTCACCGGCGGCGTCGAGGGGCACATCGATGCGATTCCGATCGCGGCGTTCTCCATGATGCGGGCGATGAGCACACGCAACGACGATCCGGCAGCCGCCTCGCGTCCGTTCGACAAGGATCGGGACGGCTTCGTGTTCGGCGAGGCGGCAGCGATGCTGATCCTCGAGCGCGAGGAGCACGCCGTTGCACGTGGCGCACACATCCACGCCCGCGTGCTCGGTGCCGGTATCACCTCCGACGGCTTCCACCTGGTCGCCCCGGACCCCAGTGGTCAGGGCAACGCACGGGCCATGACCCGCGCGCTCCAGACGGCCGGCCTGACGAAGAACGACATCACCCACGTCAACGCACATGCCACCTCGACCCCCATCGGCGACACCGCCGAGGCCGTCGGGATCAAGGCTGCGATCGGTGACCACGCCGCGGTGTACGCACCGAAGTCGGCGCTGGGCCACTCGATCGGTGCGGTCGGCGCACTGGAGTCGGTTCTGACCATCAAGGCGGTGGAGGAGAGCATCATCCCCGCCACGCTGAACCTGGAGAACCAGGATCCGGAGTGCGAGATCGACGTCGTGCACGGAGAGCCGCGCCGCGGGCAGATCGACTACGCGATCAACAACTCGTTCGGTTTCGGCGGTCACAACGTGGCGCTCGCCTTCGGGCGCTACTGACCCGCGGTCGGACGACACAGCATACAAACGCAGAACACACCGACAAGGGCACCGCGATCGCGGTGCCCTTGTCGGCGTGTGGTGTCGCCGGCGCGGCGCGATACGCGGTGCTCAGCCCACGCGCTGCTGCAGCCAGGTGGCCTCGGCGCCATAGCCGCCCATCCGATAGTCCTCCAGCGCGGTGTCCCAGGCGGTGCCCAGCACGGCCTCGATCTCGGCGGCCAGCCCGGCACTGTCGGGCTGCGAGTCCAGCATCGCGCGCAGTTGGGCCTCCCCCACGATCACGTCGCCGTTGGCGCCCATCGATCCGCGCCACAAGCCCAGCCCGGGCACATAGCAGAATCGTTCGCCGTCGACGCCGTCACTGGCGTTCTCGGTGACCTCGAAGCGCAGCCCGGACCACTCGCGCAGCGCGTTGACCAGCCGGGCCGCGGTACCGACCGGGCCGGTCCAGTCCACCGTGGCACGCTGCATCCCCGGTTCGGCGTCCTGCGCCGACCACTTGAGATTCGCTCGCGCGTTCAGGGTCGACGACAGAGCCCACTCCACATGTGGGCACAGCGCCACCGGCGCCGAGTGGATGTACACCACTCCCGTTGTCACGTCCGCAAACTGGTTCAGATTGCGCACCTTTTCACCTCCGGTTGTCGACGAGGAACGTCTTCCCCAACACACCTCGGGACACCGGATATCACATACGTTGGTTCGATTGTGCCTGACGATGCACGTGTTGCGCCAGTTTCTTGTGTCAATTTCTGTCATCCGATGAGATAACAGTGATTCACGATGCTCCAGAGATCCGGCCCGGTGGACGCCCCTGCCGACGCTTCCCGCGACGTCCCCGCCCTCGTGTCCCCGCCGGGGTGGCTACCGCCTCGTGGCGAGCTCGGCGACCACGCTGTCATTGAAACCCGCCCACAGGGTTTTGGCCCAGGGGCCGAATCGGCGGTCGGTGAGCACCACACAGGCGGCACCCAGTTCCGGGTCCACCCAGAGGAACGTGCCGGCCTGGCCGAAGTGCCCGAAGGTCGACGGCGAGTTGGTGGTGCCGGTCCAGTGCGGTGACTTGCGGCCCCGGATCTCGAACCCGAGGCCCCAGTCGTTGGGTCGATGCTTGCCGTAGCCGGGGACGAATCCGTCCAGTCCCGGGAAGTTGACCGTCGTCGCGCGGGCCGCGAGGTCGGCCGAGAGGATGGTCGGCGCGAGCAGTTCGGCGGCGAAGGCGGCGAGGTCGCGGACGGTGGAGACCGCGCCGTGCCCGGCCGGACCCTCGAGCGCCGTACCGGTCAGTTCCAGGGGCTCACACACGGCCCCGGCGAGGTAGTCGGGGAAGGCGATGTCGGCGGCCTGCTCGACGGTCTCGGCGACGACCTCGAATCCGGCGCTGGAGTAGATGCGCGCGGTGCCGACCGGCGCCTCGACGTCGCGGGTGGCGAAGGCGAGCCCGGATGCGTGGGCGAGTAGGTGGGCGACGGTCGACCCGGGCGGACCGGCGGGGTCGTCGAGGTCGATCGCCCCTTCTTCAACCGCAACCAGAACCGCCTCGGCCACCAGCAGTTTGGTGACCGAGGCGAGTTGGTATCGACGGTCGACGTCACCGTGGACGGTGATGTCACCGGCGGCGGTGATCACCGCCCCGGCGGCATTCTCCACGGGCCAGTCGTCGAGGGCAGCAAGCGCAGACACCCCGGCCACATTACGCGTCGATGGCAGGCGTCCGCCGAATCCGGGCCGCTCAGCGATCCGCGTCGGTGTAGCGGATGACCCCGCGAATGTTCTTGCCGTCCAGCATGTCCTGGTAGCCCTCGTTGATCTGGTCGAGGCGGTACCGGCGGGTGATCATGTCGGCGATGTTGAGCTTGCCGATCTTGTACATCGACAGCAGCTTGGGGATGTCGAGTTTGGGGTTGGCGCCGCCGAAGATGGTGCCCTGTAGGTTCTTCTGCAGCAGGGTGAGCATCGCCAGGTTCAGGGTCACGTCGCTCTCGAGCATGTTTCCCATGCCGGTCAGCACGCAGGTGCCGCCCTTGGCGGTGATCCCCATCCAGGTGTCGACGTCGCTGCCGTGGACCTCGCCGACGGTGACGATCACCTTGTGCGCCATATGTCCGTGGGTCACCTCCGCGATCGTCATCGCAGCCTCGGCGACCGACGCGAAGGCATGTGTCGCACCGAATTTCAGGGCCTGCTCCCGCTTCCATTCGACCGGGTCGATGGCGAAGACGTTTCGGGCCCCGGCGATCACCGCGCCCTGTAGCGCCGCGGTGCCCACCCCGCCGACGCCGACGATCGCCACGTCCTCACCCGGACGGACGTCGCCGCTGCGGGTGGACGAACCGTATCCGGTCGGGATGCCGCAGCCACACAGGGCGGCGACCTCGAACGGGATGTCGTTGTCGATCTTCACCGCCGACGCCTCGTGCACCACCATGTACGGCGAGAAGGTACCCAGCAGCGTCATCGGGTACACGTTCTCACCAGCCGCGGTGTGAATTCGGAAGGTGTTGTCGGAGACGGCCTCTCCCTGCAGCAACATGGCACCCATGTCACACAGGTTGGCCATCCCCGACTTACACGACGGACATTTGCCACAGGACGGGATGAACGACAGCACGACGTGGTCGCCGACCTCGAAGTCGGTGACGCCCTCGCCGATCTCCTCGACCACACCGGCACCCTCGTGGCCACCGAGGATCGGGAAACCACCCATCGGGATACCGCCGGTCATCAGGTGATGGTCGGAGTGGCACATGCCCGCCGCTTCCATCCGGATCTTGATCTCGTGCGCCTTGGGGTCGCCGATCTCGATCTCTTCGATCTGCCACGGCTTGTTGAGTTCGCGCAGCAGCGCGCCCTTGGTCTTCACCTGAATCCTCCACTCATGACCGGCCGTCGTGTCCCCACCGGTTGGTTAAGTGAACGTGACCCCTGTCACGCCCCATCAAAATTGTAACGTGTTCCAGTTCCGGGTCCAGTAGCTCGACCAAACATCTTCGGACAGATGTCTCAGAAGACGCCAGAAGCCCCGAGCGACCGCGGTTGCGGTCGGTCGGGGCCTGCGGTCCCGGTCGGATCCGACGCCGACGCTCAGTTGGCGAGACCCGCGTCCTTGCTGCCGTAGTCGGCACGCAGGGACGGCTTGACAACCTTGCCACCGGCGTTGCGCGGCAGCTCATCGATGATGACGAGGTCCTTCGGGTGCTTGAACCGGGCGAGGTTCTCGTTCAGGTAGGGCTCAAGTTCTCCGAGGGTCAGGTCCTCGACTCCCGCGGCCAGGACGACCACCGCAACCGGCACCTCGCCCCACTTCTCGTGTGCGCGCCCGATCACCGCGGCCTCGGCGATCTTCTCGTGGCCGAACAGGACGTTCTCGACCTCGGCGCAGTAGATGTTCTCTCCGCCGGAGATGATCATGTCCTTTGCACGGTCGACGACGTAGAGGAAGCCCTCCTCGTCCTGGCGCACCAGGTCGCCGGAGTGGAACCAGCCGCCGGCGAAGGCATCGGCGGTGCCCTGCGGGTTCTGCCAGTAGCCCTTCATCATGTTGGGGCCACGGTAGACGATCTCACCGATCTCACCCGGGGTCACGTCGTTCATCTCCGGGTCCACCACGCGGGCGGTCACGGCCGGGACGACCTTGCCGATCGATCCGAGCTTGCGCAGCGCGTCCTTGCCCTCGAGCACACAGGTGATCGGCGACATCTCGGTCTGGCCGAAGACCGCGACGTTCAACGCGTCCGGGAAGGTCTCGCTCATCGCGCGCAGCACGGTATCCGACGCCGGGGCCGCGCCCCAACTGATCACCCGCAGATCGAGCGTGCGCGGCTTCGCCTGCTGCGCAGCACACACCGCCTGCCACTGGGCGGGCACGAGGAAGATCGACGTGGTGCCCTCACGCTCGAGGGTGTCGAGCATGTCGTCGGGATCGAATGCCCCGAGCGGGTGGATCACCGACAACGCACCCATGGAGAACAGCGGGGTCATCGCACCGAGACCGGCGATGTGGAACATCGGCGCGACACACGACGCCACATCATCGGTCCGGGTGTTCAGTGCCTGCATACAGGTGACGCCCTGCGCCTGCAGATTCTGGTGGGTCAGCATGGCGCCCTTGGGTTTTCCTGTGGTCCCCGAGGTGTACATGATGAGCGAGACGGTGTCCTCGGGGATGTCGACATCCGCGAGATCCGACGCATCCTCGGCGACCAGCGCCTCGTACGCCAGGTGTCCCTCGCCGACGGTGTCCCCGACGACGATCGTGTGGTCGATCGCACCGGTCGACGCGGCGACGGCGTCGGCCAGCGGGGCGAGCAGGGTCTCGGTGACGATCACCTTGGCGCCGCTGTCGGCGACCAGGAATGCGACCTCCGCCGGGCTCATCCGGATGTTCACCGGCACCGCGATCGCGCCGATCAGGTTGGCGCCGATGACCGCCTCGACGTATTCGCTGCGGTTGAGCATCAGCAGCAGGATGCGGTCACCGAACTGCACGCCGCGCCGCGACAGCGCGGCGGCGAAGGCCCGCGACCGGTCGTCGAGTTGCTTCCAGGTGGTCACCGTACCGAGGAACTTCAGCGCCGGACCGTCCGGGTTCATGAACGCATGCCGACGGATCTGGTTGTTCCAGTGGTTCCGACGCGAACGCAGCGGTTCGGTGGTGAGGTCGTTGGGATTGTCGAGTGTCGCGGTCATCGGCAGGATCTCCTTGGTCGTCGGGTCGGACGTGCGGTCGGGTGATGCGGGATTGTGTGCTCGGGGTCACGTTCTCGACGGTGATGAGGGGTGGCGCGGCATCGGTCAGCGGCGACCGGTGAAAGCGGTCAGCGCAGCGCGGAACTCGTCGGATTGCAGCAGTTCGGCCTGCCCGGCGAGCTCCCGCTCGAGAGCGGCGTCCATACCGGCCATGGTGTGGGCGTCGACGGCCGCCTTGGTCAGCCGCAGCGCCGCCGGCGAGGTGACGGCGAGCTTGGCGGCGACGGCCTCGACCTTCGCGTCGAGCGCCTCCCGGCCGGCGAGGGTCTCGGTGATCAGCCCGGCATCGAAAGCCGCTCGTGCGTGCAGCTTCTCGCCGAGCATCGCCAGGGCATTGGCGCGAGCCCGGCCGACCGATGCGGCCACCGACATCGTCGCCCCTCCGTCGGGCATGAGGCCGATGTTGATGAACGCGAGCAGGAAGTACGAACGTTCGGTGGCATACACGAGGTCCGAGGCGAAGGCCAGCGAGGCCCCGATCCCCGCCGCGGCACCGTCCACCGACGCCACCACCGGGACCGGCACCGCACGCACCGCACGGGCGAGATCGGTTCCGGCGGAGATGATCCCTCGCGCCGATTCCGCACTGAGTCCGTCGAGCCCGCCACCGTGTGCGATCGAGACGACGTCGGCGCCGGTGCTGAAGCTGCCCCCCGCACCGTCGATCACGATCACCCGCACCGCGGGATCCGACGACCACGCGGCCAGACGTTCCCTGAATGTGCGGGTGGCGGCGGTGTCGAGCGCATTCATCCGCTCCGGACGCGAGATGGTCAGGCGCGCGACACCACGCCGGTCGACCGTCGCCACGATCCCGTTGACGGCTTCGGCATTCGCGTTGTCGCTGACATCGATGTTGGCGGTCACTGCTCCCCTGACTCCCATGAGACGGCACGGCACCCTCGGCGCCATGTCCAATTCGTACCACACTGAGACCCAGATCACGAGAATATTGATTTACTTAGCTCCCGCACAATACCCTCTGTACAGCGATTTCCCGAAGATGTCCGATCTGGCCACCAGGGAACACTCCTTCCGACTAAGGTGATCGGGGTGACCGCCCGCAACGATCTGTCCACCTCCGGCGGCCGACCCCGACGCAGCCGCTCCACGGGCGTTCGGCGCCGGCCCGCCGATCGTCGGCAGCAGATCCTCGACGCCGCCGCCCGCGCGTTCAGCGAGGGCGGCTACCACGCGGTCCGGCTCGACCAGATCGCCGACGATGCCGGGATCTCCGCCGCGGCGCTGTACCGGCATTTCCCCAACAAGTACGCCCTGTTCTGCGAGACCACCGCAGGCCTCGCCGAACGATTGGCGGTGGCGATCGCCGGCGTCGAGTCCGATCAGCCCGATCCTCGGACCGAGTTGTCGGAGTTGCTCGCGACGATCGCCACGACCGCGATCGACAACCGGCGCACCGGCGGCCTGTACCGATGGGAGTCACAGTATCTGGATCGTTCGGATGCCGAGCCGGTCCGCTCGGTGGTGATCACCCAGCACCGGCGGATGCGCACCCAACTCATCCGGATTCGGCCCGAATTGTCCCGTGCCGATGCCGATCTCATCACCTCGGCGATGACGAGCGTGGTGGCCAGCCCGGCCACCCACCGGGCGTCGCTGCCGGCACGAGAGGCACAGACCCTGCTGCGGGACACGGCATTGGGCCTGGTCGACGTCGAGCTCGCCGAACCATGTCCCGCACCCCCGGCACACGCGGGTCTCGCGCCGTCGGCCAAGCGGGAGATGATTCTCGCCGAGTCGATCTCACTGTTCGCCGCCCGCGGCTTCCACGACGTGACGATCGAGGAGATCGGCGCCGCGTCGGGTGTCCCGGCATCGGGGGTGTATCGCCACTTCAGCGGCAAGGCGGCGATCCTGGAGGCCGCGTTCTGGCGTGCCTCCGACCGCACCACCGCCTGCATCACCGATGCCCTCGCCGCGTCCTCCACACCGCGCGAGGCGATCGTCGAGCTGGTCCGCCGCTACGTCGAGGTGTGGTGTGGCAACCGGGATCTGATCATGGTGTACGCCTCGGAGATCGGGCACCTGGAACCCGATCGCCGGACCGCGTTGCGCCGACAGCAACGCATCAACGTCGAGGAGTGGACCACCTGGGTGGTGCGCAGCCGCCCCGAACTCGGTGCGGCCCGGGCCCGGTACCTGGTGCACGCCGCTTTGGCCGCGATCTCGGATCTGGTCCGTCTGGGTCGCTCGTCAGAGCCGAACCGGATCGACCCACTGGCCCAGCGAATCCTGCTGGGCGCCTGACCTTCTCACTCCCGCTCACACCGTCGACAGGTCGTCCAGCCGCCATTCGCCGTCACGCTTGGCCAGAGTGAGCTGCACCCGCGATTGATACGGAATCCCGTCGGGCACCTGCTTCCCGATCTCCGGCGAGGTGACCGTCTGGTCGAGGGCGACGAGCACCACGGCCTTGTCCGGCGTCATCGACACGATCCCGGCGTGCTCGGCGACCGCGCTGGACGTCCCCTTCGCCTGAGTGTTTCCGGCACGCGCATCCCGCGACGAGGCGATGTAGGTGCGGGCGAAGTCCGGCGTGGCCATCTCCCG
Organism: Gordonia sp. NPDC003376; assembly: GCF_053589235.1. NCBI lineage: Bacteria > Bacillati > Actinomycetota > Actinomycetes > Mycobacteriales > Gordoniaceae > Gordonia > Gordonia sp. NPDC003376. The sequence continues at coordinate 372,899 of NZ_JBSFRM010000003.1, forward strand.
GATCCGGCGATCGAGATCGGCATAGTTCGCCGAGTCGTAGGTGGTCAGCGCCACCGCATATCGTTCGGCGGTGTCGAGCGCCGAGCGGCGCGCGGCGTCGTCGGGTGTGGCCGCCACAGTCGACCGGGCGTCGTGAAGAGCGACGGCGAGGACAGCGGTCGAGACGGCCAGCGCCACCACGGCCACGATCAGGCCGCCGACGAGCACGAACAGCCGCCAACTGCCCGCGATCCTCGGACGACTCCACCGAGACCGCCTGGCGGGACCGGTGATCTTGCCGGGCACACGGTCATCCGCCGGGTCCGCTGCCGTACCGCGGCGTGCCTTGCGGGCGGCCTTGCGCGCCGCCTCGTCGCGGTGACGTTCCCGGTTGCGCCGGTTGGCGGCGAGGAAGTCGTCCCCATCGAGTGGCGTGACGTCGCCCCCGGACTTCTCGCCCACCCTCCGGCTCTCATCCGCTTCCGTGTCCTCGTCCACAGGAGCGTCCTCGTCCACAGGAGCGTTCTCGTCGAGGACCGGCCCATTCTCCGTGATCGGTGTGGTCCTCGGACGCGCCGACGAGGGCGCTGACTTCGGCATGGCCACCAATGTAGCGGCCCCGGATGTGTCGCCGATCACCAACCATAGTATTTGATATATGTGCACCTCTGTCGCGTCCTGGTGTCGGTGTCCCGCCGCTCGCCCGCATTACGGGGACGCATGCGTAGCCCGCCTGACTCACTCGACCCGATCGATGCCATACAGATGATGGGCGGTTACCGATGGTGCGATCATCCCGACGGTCTACGGTGACACCAATGAAATCCAGCGCGACATCACCGGAACGGCCTTCGGGATCCGACAGCTCGGTGACGCGCACGAATGGACCCCGGGGTCGGTCTCGCCTTCGGCGACGCCCCCAGCTGTCCGAGGAGGTCGCCGCCCAGCTGCGACACCTGATCATGACCGCGGACTTCCGGCCCGGCGAGTTCATCCGGCTCGACGACACTGCGGAGCGCCTGGGCGTGAGTGTCACCCCGGTCCGCGAGGCCCTGTTGACGCTGCGGGGTGAGGGCATGGTGAGCCTGGAACCGCATCGCGGTTACATGGTGTCGGAGCTCGATCGGATCGACGTCGACGATCTGTTCTGGTTACAGGGCGAGATCGCGATCAAACTCGCGCTGCGGACTGCCGAGGTGATCACCGCCGAGCAGCTCGACGAGCTCGCCTGGTGCAACCAGAAGCTGCGCGCCGCGGTGACCAGCGGCGACACCACGGCGGTCACCGATGCGGAGTTCGAATTCCACCGTCAGCACAACCTGATCGCCGCGGGAAAGAAGCTGGCATGGTTCCTGTTGTCGGCGACGCGCTACACACCCCCACAGCTCTACGCCACCGATCCAGAGTGGGGCGAGGTCGCGGTGGACAGCCACGACAGATTGATCGCGGCATACCGTACCGGGGATCTCGACGCCGTGATCGTCCAGACCCGCCGACAGTTCACCGACGGCGCCACCCGTCTCGTCAAACATCTTGAACAGACCGGCATCTGGGACTGACCAGGCCGAGCGACCGGCCCAGAGCCCGAGAACTTCGAGAATCCGCATGCGTCGGGTCCACTGTCGTCCCAACCAGAGAGTAGCAGTCGATGATTGAGCCGACGAGAAGCCCAGCGACGAGGCGAGTCGAAACCTCCAACCACCGACCCCGCCCCAATCGACAAGCAGCAGTCGATGGTTGAGCCGACAAGGAGCGCAGCGACGAGGCGAGTCGAAACCTCCGCCGCCCGATCTCGGCAACGCAACCACATCTGATGTCACCCCAATCAACAAGCAACAGTCGATGATTGAGCCGACGAGAAGCCCAACGACGAGGCGAGTCGAAGCCGACGTTCGACCCGAGCGCACGGGGAAGCGTCAGATATCGCTTACCCGAACGCTTCTGACGTCAGACGCGACCCATGTCCGCGCCCAGCCAGCGTTCGAGTCGAACGGTGACACGAACTTGTTCGGATAGTCCGGACGACGCCGAGGAGACGTACCCGCCGACCGCCTCGGCCGGCAGGTAGCGATTGGCCATCGCCGAGAGGTCGGCGAGCGTGGCGGGCGTCGTCGAGACCACGGTTCCGGACGCCGACACGTATCTGATGCTGGGCGACCATCGTTCGACCATCATCGTGCACGTGCCTGCCGCCTCGAGTAGTGCCATCTTGTGCGATTTCGCGCCGGTGAGGAACCAGAGGTCGCCACCGGGGCTGTAGTCATACCAGATCGGGATCAGCAGCGGTGCCTCGTTCGGGCCTGCCGCAATCGAGAGTGCACCGACGTGGGGCTCGGCCAGAAACGCTTGTCGTTCGTCTGTGCTCAGTGCCATGAGCCGAGGGTAGGCGCGTCGGTCGACGTCTGCTTCGACGTTCGCCGAGATCTCCATCAGGTGACGGATGATGTCCCCATGGGGTTGGCGACGACCGTTCCAGGTGAAGCGACATCGCCCCGGCGAGGAGCACGACGATGATCCACCCCGAACACTCGTCACACCACCGTCGACGCACTCTGTGGGTGCTCGGGGTGGTGGCATTTCTGCTCCTCGCGGCGCTCACCGTCGCGATCGTCTACGTCACCACCACGCCCACCCGCATCGAGCGTGGTGCAGGACCGGCAGCAACTGTGACCATGTCCGCCGACACCACCGCAGGAAAGAACACTCCTGGCGGCACTCCCCCGCCGGACACATCGACACAGCCCCCGGTCCCTGCGCCGACGGACACCGTCACCGAGACCGCGACGCGCGAGTTCCAGAGCGGTTCGGTTGTCGCCGAGGGGAGCCCGTGTTTCGAAACGGAGGCCCGCTCGTTCGGCACCGCCGCCGACGGCACAAGCCTTGTGTGCATCTACGTGGGAGCCGGCGGCGGGTACAGATGGGTGCAGCATGCCGAGGACGACGGCTCGGTGCACAACATCGGCGATCCGTGCGACAGCAGCGTCGACAGGGTTGCGCGCGATCCGGAGGGACGGGCGATCATGTGCGGTGGTGACACCTGGGTGGCGGGCCCGTGATTCCGGGCGATGAACCGGATTCCCGGACGTGGAGCGTAACGAGTGCCACGCCGCGTTGTCGGCGAGGCGACACTCTGCGGTGAACATCGTCGTTGTCACGGACTCGCACCCGCTCACAATCCCTGCAGGGGCGTCGTGACCATTCTCATCAATTAAGCATCCCCTAAGCTTTGTTAGGTCAGCGTTACCTCATGACCGTGATGTTCGATGCTGATTCCCGCCGGCCTGGCGCCTGCGCGATGACCCGGTTACCGCGGTGAATGACGAGGCGGCCCCGGACGCACTTAACGGCACTCGAGCACCGAGGTTCTCCCGACGCGCACTGCTCGGTGCGGCCGCGGGTGCCGGTGTAGCCGGAATCGCCGCCGGCGTCGCCGCCGTAGAAGTCGCCGGCGCCACCACCGGGCAGCCCGCATCGCAGGTGATCGCCTTCCGCGGCGACCGCCAGGCCGGGATCATCACCGCAGCCCAAGACCGGTTGCACTTCGCCGCCTTCGACGTGGTCACCACCGATCGTTCGCAACTGGTCGCCCTGCTCCGGCAGTGGACGGCGGCAGCCGAGCGGATGACCCGCGGCGAGGAGACCTTCGAGAACGGTGCGGTCGGGCTCAGCGACTACCGTCCCCCCACCGACACCGGCGAGGCACTCGGGCTGGCCGCGTCGTCGCTGACGCTGACGATCGGATTCGGCCCCGGCCTGTTCGGCCCAGACGCCGAGAACCCCACTCGGCCCGACCGTTTCGATCTCGCCGCACATCGTCCTGCCGCGCTCGCCGCGTTGCCGGTGTTCCCACTCGACGAGCTCGAACCGGCCCGCTCGGGTGGTGACATCTGCATCCAGGCATGCGCCGACGATCCACAGGTCGCAGTGCACGCGATCCGCAATCTCGCCCGGATGGGTTTCGGTGTGGTCAGTGTGCGCTGGTCGCAGCTGGGCTTCGGCCGGACGTCGAGTACCTCCGTCGACCAACAGACACCACGAAACATGTTCGGCTTCAAGGACGGCACCGCCAATCTGAAGGCAGAGGAACCCGAGCAGCTCGACAGATGGGTGTGGGTCCGGCCCGCCGACAATCCCCCGGCCGCCCAATGGATGACCGGTGGTAGCTACCTGGTGGCCCGGCGGATCCGGATGCACATCGAACGATGGGATCGTGCATCGCTGTTCGAGCAGGAGCGGGTGATCGGCCGGTCCAAGGGAGAAGGTGCACCGCTCGGACAGTCCGGCGAGTTCGATGCCCCCAACTTCGATCTCGCCAACGGTCGGAGCCCGGTGATCGCCCGCGACGCTCACGTGCGACTCGCCCACGCCGACAATCTCGACGGCGTCAAGATCCTGCGCCGCGGATACAACTTCACCGACGGCAGTGACGGTTTCGGCCACCTCGATGCCGGACTGTTCTTCATCGCGTTCTGCCGCGACCCTGCGGGTCAGTTCGTCCCCATGCAGCAGGCGCTCGCCGCGAAGGACGCCCTCGGTGAGTACACCACTCACAACGGTTCGGCCCTGTTCGCCTGCCCACCCGGTGTCGCACCGGGCCACTGGTGGGGACAGGGCCTGTTCGAGTCCTGAACACGCGCTCCGTCTTCCGCCGGCGCCGGTGAGTCCACAGGACTTTCCACCGCAAGATTTCTCGACCACACGATTTCCCACCCACATGACTTCCCAGCGAGACCTCGAAAGGAATGCCACCGGCGATGATACTTGCCAGTCCATCCATCCCTGCCCAGTTGTTCGGCAGCGGATTGATCGGTGTCCGTGAGGGTTTGGAAACCGGGATCGTCGTGATGGTCCTGATCGCATTCCTGGTGAAGTCCGATCGCCGCGATGCGGTGACATGGATCTGGCTCGGTGTGGCCGGGGCGGTGGCCATGGTCGTCGCGATCTTCCTGATCATCCATTTCGGCACGTCGACGGTGAGTACCCTGACCGCCGAGCTGATCGCCGGATTGGCGTCGTTACTCGCCGTCGCCATCGTCACCTTCATGGTCCTGTGGATGAGCCAGGCCTCCGCGCACATCTCGTCGGATCTCGCGGCGGGAATGTCGACAGCGCTGCTGAGCGGCGGGTGGGCCGTCGCCGGAATGGCCTTCCTGGCCGTCGGGCGTGAGGGTTTCGAGACCGCGTTGCTCATGGTCGGCTACGCCGAGAGCGTCTCCGGTGGACTGTGGCCGCTGCTGGGTCTGCTCCTCGGCGTACTCGTCGCCGTCGGCCTGACGGTGCTGCTCTATCGCGGCGCGGTTCGGCTGAACTTCCACACGTTCTTCCTGTACACCGGTGTCTTCCTGATCTTCGTCGCCGCAGGCATCCTCGGCTACGGCGTGCACGCACTGCAGACCGTCGGGTGGCTGCCCGGCGGTGCGAACCTCGCCTTCGACATCTCCGCCCACTACGACCAGTCGTCCTGGTACGGCACGCTGCTCGCCGGGATCTTCAACTTCCGCGCAGATCCCACCGTCGCGCAGGTCGTGGCGTGGTGCCTCTACGTGGTCATCGTGCTCACGTTGTTCCTCCGCGCGAATCGAGTTCGGCCGGCAGCCCGGCCGACCGATGCGTCGTCGCCAACCCCGGCAACTCCCGATGCCGGTATCTGAAAGGAATACACAAAGGTGAACAAGAGAATCACCGTCCCGGCACTGCTGTTCACTGTGGCAGCGCCGGTTGTCCTTGCGGGCTGCACCGCGAAGCAGAGTGACGACGGTGCCATCGCGGTCATGTCGACCAATGACGCCTGCGATGTGGCCACCACCGAGGCCATAACCGGTCTGATCGACTTCACGGTCACCAACAACGGCTCGAAGATCACCGAGTTCTATCTCTACGGTCAGAACAACCGCGTGCTCGGCGAGGTCGAGAACATCGGACCGGGCCTGTCGGGGAACCTGACGGTGGAGGTCGTCGACCCGGGGACCTACACGGTCGCGTGTAAGCCCGGCATGGTCGGCACCGGAATCCGGAAAGAGATCACCGTCACCGGTGAGAAGAAGGAGAAGTCGCGGGCGCCGGCCGACGTCGACGCGGCCAAGGGACGCTACCTCGACTACGTCCGCGGTCAGGTCAACGGTCTGGCCGCCCAGACCGAGATCTTCGTCAACCATGTGAAGGCCGGCGACCTCGACGCCGCCCGGGCACAGTTCGGTCAGGTCCGCACCTTCTACGAGCGGGTCGAGCCGGTCACCGAGTCCTTCCCGGATCTCGATCCCGCGATCGACATGCGGTGGGACGACACCGGCGACGGCGCCGACCCGTTCACCGGCTTCCACCGCATCGAGCGCTACCTGTGGCCCCCGCAGCCGCAGGAGATCGGCGACGGTGAGGGTCAGATCGCCCCGGCCGACGCCGCCAATGCCAAGACCGAGGACACCGCGGCCAACATCGAGAAGATCGCCGACGACCTGCTGGCCAACGTCAACAAACTGAAGGAGGAAGTGAACAAGCCCGACTTCACCTTCGAGGACCGGCAGTTCGTCCAGGGGCCTCAGGCGCTGATCGACGAGATCGCCGCCACCAAGGTGGGTGGCGAAGAGGATCGCTACTCGCACACCGACCTCTGGGACTTCGCCGCCAACGTCGATGGTGCCGAGACGCTGATCGCCGACATGCAGCCGATCATCTCCGCGAAGAACCCGGAACTGATGAACAAGATCACCGCGCAGTTCGCCGACGTGCGCACCGCGATCAACCGGTTCCGCGGGGGTGACGGCTACGTCTCCTACACCGAGGTGAACGCCGAGCAGCGAAAGTCGCTGTCGGACAAGATCGACGCCCTGTCCGCCACTCTGTCCGAGGTGCCCGGCATCGTCCTGGGATCCTGATCTGAAAGCGATCACCGCGGATAGCCCTGGTGATCGCCCGAGATCCTGCACCGCTGTCCGACCTCATGGGCTGGGCGCCCCGGCTCGCGAACCGTGTCGCCGACTGCAGGCCGACAGGACGTGTACATCGGAACGTGAAAGGCCCCGTCACCGCATCCCTGCGGTGACGGGGCCTTCATGGCTCCCCCAACTGGACTCGAACCAGTAACCGTTCGATTAACAGTCGAATGCTCTGCCAATTGAGCTATGGGGGATTGCTTGGCTGCTCCGGCGGGGCCCTTGTGGGGCATCACCCGAACGAGAATGAACTTTAGCGCAACGTTCGCGACAACTACAAAACGGCTGCTCAAGACCATTATTCTCGAACCCTTCAACAACACGGCCCGGTCTCGTGTCACTCGACACGAGACCGGGCCAGGCGTAGGGAGTGCGGGGCTTGAACCCGCGACCAATCGATTATGAGTCGACGGCTCTAACCAACTGAGCTAACTCCCCGTGCGGCGACAACACTATCGCAGCGCCCCTAGCCGCGACCAAGGTCCCGACCTCGCCGCCGGAGGTCCCGATATCGCCCAAACCACTCCCCACCCACCGGCGGCGCGCGTAGCGTCCCTCGCATGGACGCAATGTGGGTTGTGCCGCTCGTGGCACTGGTTTCGAGCGTGATCATCGGATGGGGTTTCGCCGTCGGAATCCCCGGCAACAAGGACTGACGCAGAACACCACACCCGGCCCGACGCCTCGCGTCGGGCCGGGTGTGGTGTTCTGCCCCAGACGATTCCGCCGCGCCGCGACCACCGGACGCGATACCGGCCGTCGAACTCTCCACGGCGCCGGGGCGAACCGGTGCGTGGGCGACCAGCAGTTCGTCGAGAATCCGCAGTTCGTCGAGAATCCGCATGGCCGGGCCCGGCTCGCCTCACGTACGGTCCGGACCGCGACACCAAACGGCGCGTAGCACTCTGTTACGCTCGATGATGTAGCACACTGCAACACGCGGAGGCGGCCATGACGACGAACAAGGCGACCACGAACAAGGCGACGACGAACAAGGCGACGGCGGACAAGGTCACCCGGTTCTCGGCAGCACTCGTCGACGCTGCGGGCGCCGAGGGCGCCCGTGAGCACCGCTCGGCCCGCCAGCAACTCGAACACTGGGCCCGCGTCGGCCGCGGCGTGTCGGTACGCACCAGCGCCGCGCGCCGCCGGGTCGAGGCAGCGCTGGCCGGCACGCTGCCGATCACCGATCTCACCGAAGAAGAGACCGTCGTCTTCGACTCCGAGATCGACGCCCTCCTCGAGGAGCGTCTCGACCAGACCGACCTCGTCGCCGAACGCAGCGCCGCCGGATTCGCGTCGGTCGCCGTCGACGATGCCGGACGCATGGTCGAGTACCGTCCCGACGGCAGCATCGTCGTCCTGGAGTGAGTGCCCGACTCGACCTGGTCGTCGGCTGCAACGGGGCGGGCAAGACCACCCTCGTCGAGCATCACCTCCTCCCCCTGTTGCACACACCATTCGTGAACGCCGACGAGATCGCCCGTCGCCGTTGGCCTTCCGACGCCGAGGCGCACTCCTACGACGCTGCCCGGATCGCCGCGCGCACGCGCGACACCCTGATCGGACTCCAACGCTCGTTCATCGCCGAGACGGTCTTCTCGCACCCGTCGAAACTCGACCTCATCGATGACGCACACGAGCACGGATTCCGGGTGGTGCTGCATGTGGTCATGGTCCCCGAGGAGTACGCGGTCCACCGCGTCCGCCTACGCGTCGACAGCGGCGGCCATTCGGTGCCGGAGGACAAGATCCGCGCCCGCTACGCCAGGGTGTGGCCCCTCGTCGTGACCGCGATCGGGCGGTGCGAGCAGGCGACCGTCTACGACAACCATGCCCGACGCACCCGGATCGTCGCCCGATTCGCCGACAGCACACCGACACTCACCCCGGACTGGCCCGCATGGACACCCGAACCGCTGCGCACCGCGTGGCCCGCGGCCTCGACACCCGATCACGACCTGTGATCTTCACCTCGCCGATCACCCGGAGTGAAACGGTGCGCTCACTGCCCGTTCGGACAGGTATCGACCCATACTTTTCTGCATCTCATCCGCCGGACACCACCGGGGATCAAATCAGTCGAGGGGGCAACCATGAGCATCAACGCAGACCACATCTGGGGACGTCCACGCCCGGTTCCCGACCGGTGCGACGGCCCGCACACCTATGCCGGCGGCTGCAAGTACAACGCCGAGGATCCGCACCGCCCGTTGTTCCCGCCGGAACTACGGCCGGGCATCCGCAACGCGACCGCCGCCTGAGCAGGCCGGCCGATCGACTCAGCCCGCGGTGGCGCTCGGGTCGACGGCCTGCTCGAGCAGGCTGCGACGGTAGGCCTCGAGCGCAACGAGATCACCGAAGACTGCGTTGTAGGCGTCCGGATCGTCGCTGGGTGCCATCCGCCGCAAGCGCGACTTGATGTCGGCGATCTGCGATCCCACCCACACCTCCTGCAACCGGGCCAGGACGCTGTTGATGTAGCGCGGGATGTTGTCCTCGGTCACCGGGATCGGTTCGACGGCGAGCTCGGTGACCAGCGACGACAACACCAGGTCATCGACCTCATGGTTGACCGCGTCCACCCACTGTGCGCCGCCCATCCCCGACGACGTACCACCCAGATCGGCCATCGCCTGGCGCAACCGCGCATACGCGTGGTCGGTGAAGCACTCCTCGGGCAACGAGTCGAAGACCGTTCCGGCGATCGCCGGATACTGCAGAGCACCCTTGAGCGCCTCGCGCTGCACCCACAGACGTGGGTCGTCGGACCGCGGGTGCCCGATGTCGGGGTCCTTTGTCGCCTCGGGGCGGTCACGGCGCATCGGCCGGCCCCGACCACGACTGCGTCCGGTGGCACGGGCGAACCGGGCGCCTTCCTCACGCACCCGCGCGAGCACCTGGCCCACCTCTTCCCAGCCGACCCAGCCGGCGAGCTGACGGGCGTACTCGTCGCGCAGCGCGACGTCCTTGATCCGCGACACCACCGGCACCGCCTCGCGCAGCGCGTGGACGCGGCCCTCGGCGGTGTCGAGGTCGTACTCGGCGATGATCGTCTTGATCGCGAACTCGAACATCGGCACGCGCCGGGCGATCAGGTCGCGGACGGCGGTGTCGCCGCGTTCCTGGCGTAGTTCACACGGGTCCATACCGTCCGGGGCGATCGCCACATAGGTCTGGCCGGCGATCGACTGCTCACCTTCGAAAGCCTTGAGCGCAGCCGCTTTTCCGGCGTCGTCACCGTCGAAGGTGTAGATCACCTCACCGCGGAAGTACGAGTCGTCCATCATCAGCCGCCGAACGAGCGCCAGGTGGTCTTCACCGAAGGCGGTACCGCAGGACGCGACGGCGGTGGTGACCCCGGCCAGGTGCATCGCCATGACGTCGGTGTAGCCCTCGACGATCACCACCTGATGTCCACGGGCGATGTTCTTCTTGGCCACATCCAGCCCGAAGAGCACCTGAGACTTCTTGTACAGCATGGTCTCCGGCGTGTTCATGTACTTGCCGAGGGTGTCGTCGTCGAACAGCTTGCGCGCCCCGAAGCCGATGATGTCGCCGCCGAGGTTGCGGATCGGCCACAGGAGTCGACGGTGGAACCGGTCGATCGGCCCCTTGCGTCCCTGCTTGGACAGGCCGGCCGCCTCGAGTTCGGCGAACTCGAACCCCTGCGAGAGCAGGTGCTTGGTCATCACGTCCCAGCCGGCGGGTGCATATCCGCACCCGAATGCGGCGGCCGCAGCGGCGTCGAAGTTCCGCTCGGTCAGATAGTCGCGGGCGGTCTTGGCGTCGGGGGTCTGCAGCTGCTCGACGTAGAACTTGTGGGCCGCGGCATTCGCCGCGGCGAGCCGGGCGCGCGTGCCGCGGTCACGTTGGACGCTCGGGCCGCCGCCCTCGTAGTGGATCTGGTAGCCGATGCGGTCGGCCAGCTGCTCGACGGCCTCGACGAAGCCGACGTGCTCCTGCTTCTGCAAGAAGCTGTAGACGTCGCCGCCCTCACCGCAGCCGAAGCAGTGGAAGTGACCGTGGAGGGGCCGGACGTGGAACGACGGGGTCTTTTCGTCGTGGAAGGGACACAGGCCCTTGAGACGGTCGGGTCCGGCCTGTTTCAGGGCGACATAGTCGCCGATGATCTCCTCGATCCGCGTCTGGTCACGGATTGCCGTGATATCGCGATCGGGGATTCGGCCTGCCACTTCGACCAGTGTAGTGATGCGGCCGGGCGGCGGCCGATCGGCGCCACATGATTGTGGACAACCGGACATTTCACTCGCCTGGTCACCCGGTGCGACTACCGTCGGAACCCGGGCCGGGAGTCATCCGTCGACACGCGCCGGCCGACCCTCGCACAGCAAGGAGCTCACCGTGACCCGGGCCGCCGAGACCGACTTCCCCACCGCTGATTCGCTGTCCATCGCCGACCAGGCCCGCCTGACCAGTGGCCGCGACTTCTGGACCACCGAGCCCGTCGACGGGTTGCCGTCGATCATGCTCACCGACGGCCCGCACGGCCTGCGCAAGCAGGAGGGGGCCGCCGATCATCTCGGCCTGTCGGGGAGCGTCCCGGCGACCTGTTTCCCGCCGGCGGTGGGGCTGGCCCAGACCTGGAACCCCGCGCTCGCCGAGCGGATCGGCGCCGCACTGGGCGCCGAGGCCCGCGCCGCCGGGGTGTCGGTGGTGCTCGGCCCCGGCGTCAACCTCAAGCGGTCCCCGCTCGGCGGACGCAATTTCGAATACTTCTCCGAGGACCCGTACCTGGCCGGTGTCCTGGGCACCGGGTGGGTGCGCGGCATCCAGGGGCAGGGCGTGGGGGCGTCGCTCAAGCACTTCGCGGCCAACAATCAGGAGTCCGACCGGATGCGGGTCAGCTCCGACATCGACGAACGCACCCTGCACGAGCTGTACCTGCGGGCGTTCCGCCGGATCGTGCGGGATGCGCAGCCGTGGACGCTGATGTGCGCCTACAACCGGATCAACGGCATCTATGCATCGCAGAACCGGGAGCTGCTCACCACCATCCTGCGCGAGGACTGGGGCTTCGAGGGCCTGGTCGTCAGCGACTGGGGCGCGGTGGCAGATCGGGTCGCATCGATCGCCGCCGGACTGGATCTGACGATGCCCTCCCCCGGCACCGACTCCGACGAGGCAGTGGCGGCGGCCGTCGCCGCCGGCGCCCTCGACCCGGCGGCGCTCGCGACGTCGGCCGGCCGGCTGATCGACCTGGTCGCACGCACCGCGTCGGGTCGCGAGGACGCCCCGGCCATCGCCGATCTCGACGCCCACCACGCCCTGGCACGCGAGGCCGCCGAACAGGCGATCGTGTTGTTGCGCAACGACGGTGATGTACTGCCACTCTCGGACGAGTCCGGGTCGGTCGCGGTGATCGGGTACTTCGCCGAGGATCTGCGGTATCAGGGTGGCGGGTCGTCGCATGTCAACGCCACCAAGGTGGAGGCCCCGCTCGACGAGCTGTGTATGTTCGCACCCGGCGAGCTGGTCTTCGCGCAGGGCTACACCGTCGACGGCTCGGGCGACGCCGACGAGCTGCGCGAGTCGGCGGTCTTCCACGCCCGTCAGGCCGACTCGGTGGTCCTGTTCCTCGGCCTCGGTGAGCGACAGGAGTCCGAGGGCTTCGACCGCACCGACATCGAGCTCCCCGCCGATCAGCTCGCCCTCGCCGATGCCGTCGTCGCGGCCAATCCGAACACCGTCGTCGTCCTCTCACACGGCGGTGCGTTGCGCCTGGCCCCGCTCACCGCACCGGCGATCCTCGATTGCGGGTTGCTCGGCCAGGCCGGGGGTTCGGCGATCGCGGCGACCCTGTTCGGGAAGGTCAATCCGTCCGGCCGCCTCGCCGAAACCCTGCCGGTGCGGCTCGCCGACACCCCGGCGTTCCTGTCGTTCCCCGGCGAGCACGGACATGTCGTCTACGGCGAGGGCATCCACGTGGGGTACCGCTGGTACGACGCCCGCGATCTCGAGGTGGAGTTCCCCTTCGGACACGGCTTGTCCTACACCGAGTTCGAGTACCGCGACCTGGTGGTCACCACCTCCGACGACGGACTCACCGTGGACCTCACCGTCACCAACCTCGGCCCGTACGACGGCCGTGAGGTGGTGCAGGTCTACGTCGGCGTCGACGGTTCGGCGGTGGCGCGCGCCCCGCGCGAGCTCAAGGGCTTCGCGTCGGTGGATCTCGGTGTCGGGCAGTCGCAGCAGATCTGCCTGACCATCTCGCGAGATGACCTGGCGTACTGGGACATCCGCGTGCACGACTTCGTGGTCGAGGACGGCACGTACCGGGTTGAGGTCGGGGCGTCGAGCCGTGACATCCGCCTGACCGACACCGTCGGCGTCGACGGTGACGAGCTGTCGATCCCACTCACCCTGGAATCGACGATCGCCGAGGTGATGGCCACCCCGGCGGGTGCGCAGGCACTCGGCGATCTGGCCGGACAGATGTTCGGCGACGCCGTGGGTGGCGATGCCCTCGGCGTCGACCTGGGTGCCCTGCTGGGGTCGATCCCGATCGGGCGTCTGGCCGACTTCTCCGGAGGAGCCTTCCCGGGCGCCCTGATCCAGCAGTTGCTGGATCAGGCCAACAGTGCCGCCGAGAGCCGCCGCACCGCCTCGGACAGTTCGTCAGGGGTCAGCGCCGAGTAGCTCAGGCGCAGACAGTCACCGAGATCCGCACGCACCCCGAAGGCGGAGCCGGGCACATAGGCGACCCCGGCATCGAGAGCGTCGGCCAGCAACGCCGACGTGTCGGTGCCGGGAATCCTTGCCCAGCAGAACATTCCACCCTCGGGACGGGTGAACTCGATGCGGCTCCCGAACTCTCGGGTCAGCGCGTCGGCCAACGTCGTCGCGCGAACCCGGTAGGCGTCCCGGATGCGCGCGATGTGCGTCTCGAGCCAGGCGCCGTCGTCGAGGAGTTCGGCGACGACCAGCTGGCTGAAGGTCGATCCGCACAGGTCGGCGCCCTGCCGCAGCAGCTCGACCATCGCGATGATCTCGGGTGGTCCGCTCATCCAGCCGACCCGCAGGGCAGGTGCCAGGATCTTCGACGCCGATCCCAACCGCACCACGCGCTCCCCGTACGCGGCGATCGTCGCGACATCGTCACCGGTGAATCGGAGGCGCCCGTAGGGATCGTCCTCTACCACGACGAAACCGTAGTGGTCGGCGAGGCGAGCCAATTCGATCCGCGTCTCGGTGGTCGCGGTGACCCCGGCCGGATTGTGGAAGTTGCTGACGGTGTGCACGATCCGTGGCCGTGCGCCGCCCTCCAGCATGTGGCGGAGAGCATCGACATCCATGCCGGCGGGGGTGATCGGCAGGGCCACGACGTCGGCGCGCACCCACTGGAAGACCTGGAGCGCGCCGACATACACCGGGTCGTCCACCACAACCATCTCGCCCGGGTTCACCAGGGCGTGCGCCAGCAGGAACAGAGCCTGTTGCGACCCGTGGGTCAGCAGCACGCGCCGCGGTTGTGTCACGTCGTCGTAGCGGGCCACGGCCTCACGGCATTCGTGGACGCCCGCGCTGACGGTGTACTGCAAAGACGCAGAGTCGGCACTGATGCGGGCCGCACATCGCGAGATACGGTCGGCGGGGATCAGATTCGTGGCAGGCAACCCACCGGCCAGGCTCAGCACATGCGGCTGCTCGGTGAGCTTCAACAGGTCGCGGATCGCCGACCCACGGACATTGGCCAGGGCATGCGAGGGCACGTAATCATTAGACAGCGCAAGGGAACTCATGCGCGAAACTCCAGACAACAAAGTGGGCCGACAACAGGACGAGGGTGATGAGAGTGGTCACCTGATCACACGCGGCAGGGTGCGTCGCCCATCCAGGTTAACTCTCACCTTCCGAAATTTGGAATCGACATCCCATAGTGTGAGAGGGGAGACATCTTCGCGAAGCACCAGTCGCCAGGCCCATCGATGATTGAGCCGGGACCGAGCATCGCGAGGACCCGAGTCGAAATCCGGCCAGACGAGAATGTCCACACCCACCTCCGAGGCGGTCACCACCTGAGCTCGGCCGACCGAGGTTTCGACACGCCTCGTCGCTCCGCTCCTCAGCGGCTCAACCACCAACGCCCGGTCGATGATTGAGCCGGGACCGAGCATCGCGAGGACCCGAGTCGAAAT
>NZ_JBSFRM010000004.1:0-25206 GCF_053589235.1 Gordonia sp. NPDC003376
GATGTTGTTGTCGGGGAGAAGTTGGCGACGGCGATCGAGAAACTCTCGGCACCCGTCCCGCAACCGGATGGTTCGACAGACCCCCGCGAAGCGCCACGACGCCGCGCTGACGCCCTGGAGATGGTGCTTGATGTGGCCGCCGGTGCCGGGGAACGGTCGGTGACCGCCCTACCCGCAGCGTTGATCACCCTGTCGGTACCCGCGGATGCACCGAACAAGTCGGCGTTGATGTTCGGTGGGTCGATCACCCGCAACACCCTCCTCGAAACGACGTGTGACGGTGTCGTCGTCATGACCATCGTCGACGGCGAACGCGTCCCACTCGACATGGCGCGGTCGAAACGGTTGTTCACCGCCGGCCAGCGGCGCGCCCTGTTCGAACGAGATCGGTGTTGCATCAAGTGTGGTGCCCCGGCGTCGAGGACTCAGGCCCATCACATCGAGCATTGGTCGGATGGTGGTGCCACCGACCTGGCCAACGGTTGCCTTTTGTGCACCTCGTGTCATGCCGATGTGCATCACAATGGGTGGGATGTCTACATGGGACCCGACTCCCATCCGTGGCTGATCCCACCGGAGGTGGTGGATCCGCGTCGTCGTCCTATTCCGGCGTACAACCGGCGGTTCGCTGATGAACTACCGAACGCCGCCTGAGCTGTCTGTTGTGACCTGACCCTCATCTGTCTGAGACTTGCACCCGACGGTGTCGGGACCGCGTCGGTACCTTGAGAATTCCATAGATGACGAGTGTCGGGACCTCCGCCGGTTGCGCCGGCGAGCTCAGCCGGCGGAGGTTTCGACACGACTTGTCGCTACGCTCCTCGTCGGCTCAACCACCAACCGCCTCTTGCTGATTGAGCGGGGCCGAGCATCGCGAGGACCCGAGTCGAAATCTCCGCAGCGTACGTTGGGTGGTGACCGCCTCCGGGGTGGTGACGTTGGCGAGCTCGGCCGGCGGAGGTTTCGACACGACTTGTCGCTACGCTCCTCGTCGGCTCAACCACCAACCGCCTCTTGCTGATTGAGCGGGGCCGAGCATCGCGAGGACCCGTGTCGAAATCTCCGCAGCGTACGTTGGGTGGTGACCGCCTCCGGGGTGGTGACGTTGGCGAGCTCGGCCGGCGGAGGTTTCGACACGACTTGTCGCTGTGCTCCTCGTCGGCTCAACCATCAACGGCCAGTAGCTGATCGAGCGGGGACCGAGACCGAGGGTGAGGGCCGGTGTCGAGACCACCTTGGCCCTGCTCAGCCGACGTCTGCGCTGCCGATCGTCCGCCACAGGAACTCGAAGGCGAGCGCCGACTTGAACGCCGACTGCTTGTTGTCGGCGGCGCCGCCGTGTCCGCCCTCGATGTTCTCGTAGTAGGTAACGTCGTGACCGTACTCCTCCAGCCGTGCAACGAGTTTGCGGGCATGACCGGGATGCACGCGATCGTCCCGGGTGGAGGTGGTCACCAGGATCGGTGGGTACGTGCGCTCGCTCGCAGGAGCCAGATTCTGGTACGGCGAGTACTTTCCGAGGAACTCCCACTCCTCCGGATCGTCGGGGTTGCCGTACTCGGCCATCCACGACGCCCCGGCCAGCAGCAGGTGGTACCGCCGCATGTCGATCAGCGGGACCTGGCACACCAACGCGCCGAACAACTCCGGATACCGGGTCAGCATGACACCCATCAGGAGGCCGCCATTGGATCCGCCCTGCGCACCCAGCTGTGCATGGGTGGTGACACCACGAGCGACGAGATCCTTTGCCACGCTGGAGAAATCCTCGTAGACGAGGTGCCGTCCGGCCTTCAGTGCCTGGGTGTGCCAGGTGGGACCGTACTCGCCGCCGCCGCGGATGTTGGCGATCACATAGATCCCGCCCCGCTCGATCCAGGTGCGGCCGGAGGTCGCGAGGTAGCTCGGGGTCAACGAGTTCTCGAAGCCGCCGTACCCGTAGAGAAGTGTGGGGCCCGAGGTGACGTCGGAGCGTCGGACGACGAAGTAGGGGATGGCGGTCCCGTCGTCGGAGGTGGCGAAGAACTGCTCGGCGACAACCGAATCCGCGTCGAAGAATGCCGGGGCATGCTTGATCACGGTGAGTGGGCCGCCGCTGTTCCCGTGGAGCAGGCTCGGCGGCGTGGTGAACGACGTTGCCGACCAGAACACCTCGTCGGAGTTGTCGGGGTCGGTGTCGATCACGGACACGGTGGACAGTTCCGGCAGATCCGGCTGCGGCACGACGGACCACTCGCCCAGCGTACGAACGGTGACCTCGGTGTGGACGTCGTGCAGTGTCGACAGAATCAGATGTGATCGGGTGACGCTGAAGCCCTGCAACGACGTATGCGCATCCGGGGTGAACAACACCTGATGGTCACGCCCGCCGGCCAAGTAGTCGGGGTAGTCGAACACCAGCAGCGATCCGGCGGGCCGCGGCTCGCCACCGACCTCCCAGTCGGTGCGCGGACGCACGAACATCCAGTCGTGGTGGACCGAGAAGTGCGAGTCGGTGGGAACCTCGACGAGAACCGGCTCGCCCTCACGCAATTCGAAGGCGAGCTCGTTGAAGAAGTCGGTGGCACGGCTGACGAAATGTCGTTCGAAACCCGGTGTGTGGTCGTAGCCTGCGCTCACCGCGACGTCGTCGACGGTGCCGGCGAACACCGTCGTGGCGGTGTCGAGGGCCTGCCCGCGCGACCATCGTTTGACGACACGCGGATACCCCGACGACGTCAGTGATCCCTCCCCATCGGGCTGCACGCCGAAATCTGTTCCTACATAGACGGTGTCGCGGTCGATCCAGGACATCGACGACTTGGCCTCGGGAAGGACGAAGCCGCCGCTCACCCAGGTGCGGGTGGTGACGTCGAACTCGCGGACCACCGCGGCGTCCGCGCCGCCCCGTGACATCGCGACCAGGGCCCGGTCGTAGTCGGGGTAGTTCATGGTCGCCGATTTCCACACCCAGTTCTCGTCTTCGTCAGTGGCCAGAGCGTCGACGTCGACCAGCACATCCCACTCGGGCTCGTCGGCGAGATAGGAGTCGAGAGTGGTGCGTCGCCACAGGCCACGCGGGTGGGCGGCGTCTCGCCAGAAGTTGTAGAGGAACTCGTTGCGACGCCGGACGTACGGGATACGGTCATCGGTGTCGAGGACCTCGAGGGCCTGTGACTGCAGGGCACGGAAGCGGTCCGAGTCGGTCAGGTCGGCGACGGTCGGGTCGTTGTGGTCACCCACCCAGGTGAGGGCGGCGTCGCCGGTGACGTCCTCCAACCACAGGTAGGGGTCGTCGGTGGCCCCTGCGGTAGTGGTGGTGATGTCTGCGGGAATGGTGTTGTCGCTCACTGGTTTCCGTTCGCCTCGTTCAGGTGCTCGAGTATGTTCATCAGGTGGTCGTCAGGGGTGATGTCGATGCTGCGGTTCTCGGCGTCTGCCGAGGACACCCGGGTGATGCGGTCGCGGTACCAGTGATAGATGTTGGGCGAGACCGGCGAGATCGCGTCGTCGTACAGTCCGGCGGCCGCCTGGGCCAGCTGACCGATCGCCTCCATCACGGTGATCGACTCGATCAGGTGCATCAGCACGCAGGTGCGGTCGGGAACGGCGAACACCACGCCGTAGGGGGCATCGCGGCCGAACACGCGCGTGGCCAGCCCCGCCATGTTCAGCACCTTGGATGCGGTGAACACCGACTGTCCGAACACGAATGTGATGTGGCTGTCGGTGTGGCGTACCTCGTCGATCGGCTCGGCGTCGGTGTGGTGCTGTCCCGACCGGAACGCCGCGTCGAGGTCGAGTCGCTCTGCACGGCCCCCGTCGATGTAGCCGACGGTCTCGGGGAAGTCGACGCACAACACGGCTGCGAGGTCGTCGGCGACGGGTCGCGCATAACCTCGCATGTCCACACCACCCATCACCAGGGCGTCCCGGGCGATCAGTCGGGTGCGGACCTGCGCAGTGAACTGTTCGGGGGTGAGGTCGTCGATGGTCGGCCCGTCCTGCATGCGAGCCATCGCCCCGAAGTGGTGGCCGATGATGGCCGGCCACTCCGATCGCGGCGCGGTCCGGCACTTGGTGACGGCGTTGTCGAGGGCGAATCGCATACCGTCGGCCGCCACGAGGTCGGCGCCGCTCGGGGTCACCTCGATGCCGTGGTGGGCGAGAATGCCCTGCGCCGTGGACCGAATCCAGGCGACATCGTCCACCGACAGGCTCGGGAACAGATCGTCGGCGGGCGCATCCGGTCGCTGCGGACCGGGCCCGGATGATTCCGGGCGGCGGTCGCGTCGTCGAAAGATTCCCACCCGATCCAACCTACTGGGCGCCGCGAGTGCGCGGGACTCGTGGCGCGGTGCGGGCGGTGTCCGTGCCTGGCGATCAGCGTGACCACAACCCTCGTCCGCCCCGCGGTCACTCTCGTACCGTTCGGCACGCCGCCGGTGGGCATGCACACCGGCATCGACACCGAGGAGTGCGCCGTGACCCAGGCGCTGACCGAACCGACCGCCCCGGGCGACGCCGCGACGTCGGCGTTCCGGCTCGGGTTCTTCACCCAGGTCCATGGTCGGGAGGGACAATCGGCGCGCGAGACCTACGCGGAGTTGATCGACACCGTGGTGGCCGCCGAAGAACTGGGCTACCAGAGCGTGTGGGTGGGGCAGCACCATTTCGGCAAGGACCGGCTGGCCTCTCCGCTGGTGTTGTTCGCCGCACTCGCCGAGCGCACCTCCACCATCGAACTGGGTACCGCGGTCACCGTGCTCCCATTGGAGGATCCCGTCCGGCTGGCCGAGGACGCCGCCACCCTGCATGCACTCGCCGGCGACCGGATCAACCTGGGCGTCGGGGCCGGTGGCGGCGACGGTGACTCCTTCATCGCATTCGGACACGATCTCGAGGACCGCCGGCGGTTGTTCGACGAGAAGCTCGCGGTGCTTCACGCCCTGTTCGACGGCGAGTCGCTCACCGGCGAGGTCGAGCCACGTCGGCTGTACCCGCCGGCCCCGGACCTGCGCGACCGCCTGTGGCATTCGGTCGGTACACCGGAGCGGGCGGCGGCGGCGGCCCGCTCCGGTGACGGACTGCTGATCGGCACCTTCGCCGACCACGCCCTACACGACCAGCGGGCCAAGATCGATGCCTACCGGACCGAATGGGAGCGCACCCAGACCGGGACCGGGCGGCGGTCCCGGATCGGTGCCCTGCGATTCACCTATGTCGGTGAATCCCGCGAGAGCATCGAACGGCAGGTCGCGGACGAACTCGCCGCCTTCCGTGAGTTCGCCGACAACTACAAGCCCGATCTGGCGCCCCTGGACACCCACGAGTACCTGCGTCGGGTCACCCGCTACGGCACCGTCACCGACGTCCTCGGCGACCTGCGCGACGACCCGGCACTGCTCGGGCAGGTGACGCACTTCCTGCCGACCGTCGGGCTGTATCCGGCCGCGGGAGACGGCACCCCGGGAGCCGATCTCGACATCCGGCGTCTCGAGCAGTTCGCGGTCGAGATCGCACCGGCCCTCGGATGGGTGCGGCAGCCCTGACCGCAGGCCTGCGCCGACCCCTTCCCAGGTCAGGGCGGTCACGATCACCGAGAGGGAAACTCTTGGCAGTCGCGGCCGATTGGGGTGCAATCGTGGGGTTGTTTCGGAGAACACCGGTGACGCCGAACGTCGGCGCCGGACATTGGGCGATTGAGAAATGGGCGAGCAGGCGTGAAGTTTCATTGGTTCCTTCCCACCAACGGCGGCGACAGCCGCCACGTTGTCGGCGGTGGTCACGGTCAGCCTGCGGAGGCATCCACCCGTCCCGCGTCGGTACCGTACCTGGGGCAGATCGCCCGCAGTGCCGAACAACTGGGGTTCGAGGCGGCGCTGACACCGACCGGAGCCTGGTGTGAGGACTCGTGGGTCACCACCGCGATGATCAACAGCCTGTCGGAGCGGCTCAAGTTCCTGGTCGCCTTCCGTCCCGGCATGACAGCGCCGTTCGTCGCAGCTCAGATGGCCGGGACCTTCCAGAACCTGTCCGGTGGACGACTGCTGCTCAACGTCGTCACCGGTGGCGAGGACGCCGAACAGGCCATGTACGGCGACTTCACCACCAAGGACGAGCGGTACGCCCGTGCCGACGAGTTCCTGGAGATCGTGCGTGGTCTGTGGACCGGTGAGACCGTCACCTTCGACGGGCAGTACCTGTCGGTCCGCGATGCGGTCCTGCATCAGATCCCGGACCCGCTGCCGGAGATCTATTTCGGCGGGTCGTCGCCGGCCGGTATCGCGGTGGCCGCCAAGCACGCCGATGTGTACCTGACCTGGGGTGAGCCGCCCGCCGCCGTCGCCGAGAAGATCGAACGGGTGCGTCGCGCCGCCGCCGAGCACGGCCGTGAACTGACCTACGGTATCCGTCTGCACACCATCGCCCGCGACACCTCCGAGGCCGCCTGGGCCGAGGCCGACCGGCTGCTCGCCGGGATCGACGAGGCCGACATCGCCCGCATCCAGGCCGGACTCAAGCAGTCGGCATCGGAGGGACAGAAGCGGATGCTCGCCCTCAACAAGGGCACCAAGGACGGACTGGAGATCTACCCCAACCTGTGGGCCGGGGTCGGTCTGGTCCGCGGTGGCGCCGGCACCGCGATGGTCGGGTCGTACTCGGAGATCGCCGACCTCGTCGAGGCCTATCACGAGGTCGGCATCGACGAGTTCGTGTTGTCGGGGTACCCGCATCTCGAGGAGGCCTACTGGTTCGGCGAGGGTGTGCTGCCCGAGCTGACCCGACGCGGCCTGTGGCAGCACCCGGCACCGCCCGTGGCCGCGCGCGCCGCCGTCCCGTTCGGTGCATCCGCACCCGCTCCGCTGAAGGTGTCGGCGTCGTGACCACCACCGCGGTCGTCGTCGGAAACCCCAAGCCGGGAAGCCGAACTCTTTCCGCCGCGAGCTTTCTCGCCGAGCAGCTGACCGGCTCGACACCCGATCTGGTGGTCGATCTGGCCACCCACGGCCCGGCCGTCCTCGACTGGGCCGACGCCGATGTCGCGGCATTGGTGGAGCAGGTGGGCAAGGCCGATCTGGTGATCGTCGCCAGCCCGACCTACAAGGCCACCTACACCGGGCTGCTGAAACTGTTCCTCGACCGCTTCGCCGGCGGCACGGGCCTGTCCGGCGTGGCCGTCCCGTTCATGCTCGGCGGCAGCCCGGCCCACTCGCTGGCACCCGAGGTGGGGTTGCGACCGGTACTCACCGAGATCGGTGGCACCGTCCCGGGTCGGGGCCTATACGTGGTGGATTCCCGCCACGACGATCCCGAGGCCTACGCCGAGTGGCTCACCGCCACGAAGCCGGTGGTCTCGGCACTGCTGGAGGCACGGTCATGACCGATCTACGGACCAATCAGGATCTCGACGCCGCGCGCCTGCGCAAGGCGTTCGGCATCTTCCCGACGGGTGTGGTCGCAGTGGCCGCCGAGGTCGACGGCGAGCTGATCGGGCTGGCCGCGAGCTCGTTCACCAGTGTCAGCCTCGACCCGCCGCTGGTGTCGGTGTCGATCGCCAACGGTTCCAAGACCTGGCCCGATCTGCGTCGTGCCGGCCATCTGGGCGTCACCGTGCTCGCCGATCATCAGGGTGCGGTGTGCCGTCAGCTCGCCGGTCCGGTGGCGCAGCGCTTCGACGGGGTGCCGATCAAGGCCTCCGACGAGGGTGCGGTGACCCTGGACGAGGGGCTCGCGCACTTCGACTGCACCGTGTACCGCGAGGTGGAGGCCGGCGATCACATCATCGTGCTGCTCGAACTGCACGGCGTCGACCATCCGGAGACGGGTAGCCCTCTCATCTTCCACCGCAGCGGATTCGGCAAGCTCGTCACGGTCTGAGTCGTTACGGTCTGAGTCGTCACGGTTCTAGGCCGTGTGGCGAAGTTCCAGGATGGTGACCTCCGGTGGCGCACCGACGCGCACCGGGGGCCCCCACGCCCCGGCGCCACGCGTCGTGTACAGCGTGGTGTCACCGATCCGGTCCAGCCCGGTGACCGAGGGTTGTTGCAGCGGAACCAGATAGCGGATCGGCCACAGCTGCCCACCGTGGGTGTGGCCGGACAGCTGGAGGTCCACGCCGTGATCGGACGCCTCGATCGCCTGCTTCGGCTGATGGGCCAGCAGCAGGGTGAACCTGCCGGGTTCCTGCCCGTCGAGGGCCTTGCCCAGATCCGGCTCATACGGTTCCGGTGCGGTCGCGTCGTAGATCCCGGCCACGTCGATACGCGCTCCGCCCCTGATGATCTCGACCCGCTGGTTACGCAGGGTGTGGATGCCGAGACGGTCCCAGGCGTCGAGCCAGCGTCCTCCGTCGTCGGAGTAGTACTCGTGGTTGCCGCTCACCCCGAACACGCCCAGCGGTGCCCGCAACCGTGCGAGCGGGGCGATCTCGTCACCGACCTTCGCGACGGTACCGTCGGTGAGGTCGCCACCCACCGCGATCAGGTCGGGATTCTCGGCGTCGACGAGATCGACTACGCGCGAGGCGAAGTCGCGGTCACGTGCCGGACCGATGTGCAGATCGGAGATCAATGCGATGCGCATGCCGTCGAATTCCTCGGGCAGATCGGCCAACTCGACCCGTGTGTGCGTGACGCGCGGTGAATTCGCCTCGACGACACCGTAGATCGTCGTCGACACCGCACCCACCACCACGATCCCGGTCGCGACCTGCAGTCCGAGGAGACGGCCCGCCGCACCGCGTTCGGACGCATCGGCCACTCGCAGCACACCCCGCGTGATCAGCGATCCGATGCCGACCACGGCGAGACCGAGGACCAGATAGAACACCGTCGCCAGCCAGGTCAGCCCGACCGATGCGGCGGGCCGGAATGTCGCCGGGTCGAGGACGCGGCCGGTGGCTATCCCGAGCACCGCGAGCGCCCACAGCACGATCAGGGCGGCATCGACGACCACCGACGCCGGCCGGGGCAACCGTGGGGCGCGCACGAGGCGGCGGTGGAGCCAGAAGGTGATCAGGGCGAGGGCGACGGCGAAGAAGACAATCATGGGAATCGCCGCGAACCTTACCCCACCGTCCGGTCGTGTCGCGGCCACGCGCCCGCGCATGATGGATGCCATGAGTTTCGATGTCACGACCGCGGGCGAGTGGACCTACCCCGAACTCGCTGACGCCGCGTCGCACCTGCTGGCCGGGGAGACCGATCGGATCGCGAACGCCGCGAATCTGTCGGCGCTGGTGAGCCGGTCGTTGCCGGAGGTGAACTGGGTGGGCTTCTACTTCTTCGACGGAACCGAACTGGTGGTCGGCCCCTTCCAGGGCAAACCGGCCTGCGTGCGTATCCCGCTCGATCGCGGGGTGTGCGGGGCCGCCGCGCGAACCCGGACCACCCAGCGGGTCCGGGACGTGCACGCGGTGCCCGACCACATCGCCTGCGACGCCGACTCGCGATCCGAACTGGTGGTTCCGCTGGTGCGCGGGGACGAGCTGATCGGGGTCTTCGACCTGGACAGCCCGGTGCCCGACCGCTTCGGCGCCGATGACCAGTACGGCCTCGAGACCATCGCGAAGATCTTCGTCGATTCCCTCGGCTGACGAGCGCGATCGTCCGGGCCCGCGGCGTATCGTGGCCTGCAGGTACACGCCACGCCCGGGGAGGCTGTGATGGAGACCGAATCGATGGACACCGAGATGAGTGATTCCGAGATGAGTGATTCCGCGATGACCGACTCAGACATCTCCGACACAGACATCTCCGACACAGACATCACCGACACAGACATCACCGACGCGGTGATCCCGGGAGCCGACGAGGCCGACTGGGTGGAGCAGACCGTCGCGGTCGACGACGAGATCGGCGAGGACGACTATCCCCACACCGATCACGCCGCCACCGAGATCACCACCTCTGGGATCGCCGACACCGAGATCGCATGACCTCGGGGCGCCCGAACCGGACCTGTGGTCCGCCGGCCGTCCCGAGGTGTCCGTGGGGATGTGCCAGGCCCCGCCAGGAGCCCTCAGCCGGCGAAGGTCGCCGCGTCGATCACGAAGCGGTACCGCACGTCGCTGGCGACCACGCGGTCATAGGCCTCGTTGATCTGCGATGCGTCGATCGTCTCGATGGCCGCCCCGATGTTGTGCTCGGCGCAGAAGTCCAGCATCTCCTGGGTGATCGCGATACCGCCGATCAGCGACCCGGCGAGCGAACGCCGGTTCTTCAGTAGCGAGAACCCCCGGACCGACAACGGATTCTCGGGTAGACCGAGCTCGACGAACGACCCGTCGACGGCGAGCATCGAGAGGTATCGGTCGAGGTCGAGGTTCACCGACACCGTGTTGAGGATCAGGTCGAACTCGTTGCGCAGCGTCCGGAAGGTCTCGGGATCGCTGGTCGCGTAGTAGTGGTCGGCGCCGAAACGCTTGCCGTCGGCCTCCTTCCGCAGCGACTGGCTGAGCACGGTGACCTCGGCCCCGAGCGCGTGGGCGAGCTGCACGCCGACGTGGCCGAGCCCGCCGAGACCGATGATCGCGACCTTCTTGCCGGGACCGGCGCCCCAGTGCTTGAGCGGCGAGTACAGGGTGACACCCGCGCACAGCAGGGGGGCCGCGACGTCGAGGGCCAGAGCGTCGGGGATGCGGACCACGAAGCGCTCGGTCACCACGATCTGCTCGGAGTATCCGCCGTGGGTGAACTCGCCGGAGTACGAGGTCGAGTTGTAGGTGTCGACAGAGCCCTTGGTGCAGAACTGTTCGTCGCCGTCCTTGCACGGGCCGCACTCGCCGCAGGAGTCCACCATGCAGCCCACACCCACCCGGTCGCCGATCTGGTATCGGGTGACCTCGGGGCCGACGGCGCCGACGATGCCGGCGATCTCGTGGCCGGGGACCACCGGATAGGTGGTGCCCTTCCATTCGTTGCGGGCGGTGTGGATGTCGGAGTGGCAGATCCCGGCGTAGGCGATGTCGATCAGGACATCCTTCGGGCCCAGACCCCTGCGTTCGATGGTGCCCTTCGACAGTGGTGCGTCCGGTGCGGTGGCCAGATAGGCATTGACGGTGGTCGTCACGATGAAACAAACCCTTCCTGAACGGAGAATCCTCGCCGTCCAGTCTGCCGACACATTGCCGGATCCGCATATCCCGGGAATCCTGGATCACGGCCGGGCGTCCGGTTGTGCCGTGACGTCCGGTTATGCCGAATGCACCCCGACGAGGAGGATTCATGTCGACCCCACCGCTGCCGCCCGAGGTCCGCGAGATGCTCGCCAAGCCGAATCCGGCGGTGATGGCCACCGTCCGCGCCGACGGCGCGCCGGTCACGGCCGCCACCTGGTACCTGCTCGACGGCGAGGAGATCCTGTTGAACCTCGACGACGCGCGGGTGCGCCTGAAGCATCTGCGCAACGATCCGCGGGTCACGCTCACCGTGCTCGACGACAACAGCTGGTACACCCACATCACACTGGTCGGCCGGATCACCACCTTCCGCGCCGACGACGGTCTCGTCGACATCGACCGACTCTCCCAGCACTACGGCGGTGAGCCGTATCCGGTGCGCGACCGGCCGCGGACCAGTGCGATCATGACGATCGACCGCTTCTACGGATGGGGTGCCCTTCACGACACCGATCAGTCGTCCTCGCGCTGACGGGTCGTCACATCGGGGGTTGCCGGACCGCGAGCTGTTCGGCGCGGACGGCGATCTCCCGCAACATCTTCCGTTCCATCACCAGGGACGCGGGTTCCATCGGGGCCATCCCGATCCGGTCGATGGTGCGCGGCAGACGGTAGCGGTTGCGGCTGATCAGCCGGGTGCGGCCGGGGCCGTCGTCGCGAATCGTGAACGACCACAGCCAGTTCCCGTCGGCCGACCGCCACGCGAGGGCGTGCGGTGCGTCGACGTGCTGCAGGATCAGACGGTTGCCGCCGAACTCGATGGATTCCCCGAGTCGCGGGTGCTGGAACTCCTCGAGCACGTGGTCGGCGCTGTGCATGTGCAGGCCGAGCAGGTTCTCGATCCAGTCGTAGGTGTAGGCGCCGCCGCGCGGGTCCGGGCCCATCTGGGCCAGCCACGGGAAGACGCAGTCGGCGGGTGCGTGCACGCTTACCGCGCGGGTCGACTGCCCGTCCGGCTCGGGGAGCAGGTCGTCACCGGGCAGTGCGGCGTCGACCTCGTCGGGGCGCGCACCCCAGGTCAGGACGGGTGCACGCCAGACAGTGCGAAAGGCGATCGCGGCGCCCAGCGTGAGCGCTGCGATCGCCACAACGGTGGTGCGGATGACTCGCATACCGTCGATCGTCGCCTACCGGTGGCCCCGCCGCAGGATGTTGGAGCTCACGGTCGCCGGCGGTGTCACCGGTCTGCGGGGACCCCGTCCACGAACTCCTCGGTGGCGCGTCCGTCACCGACCACGGCCGGCACCAGTATGGCGACGACGGCCGTGAGTGCCGCCGCGACCACGAGTCCGATGTGCAGTCCGCTGACGAAGGCATCGTTGACCTGCGGCAGACCTGCGATGGGGACACCTGCCGCCGCGGCCTCCTGGAGGTCGGCGGGAGCACCGGAGTCGGCGATCGACGTGGCGACCTTTCCCGCCACGACGGACGACAGCACGGCGGTGCCGATGGCCCCACCGACCTGGATGCAGGTGGTCTGGAAGCCGCTGGCCACACCGGCGAGCCGGACCGGGGCGCCGCCGACGATGAGTTCGGCGCCCGACGGGATCGCGAAGCCCGAGCCGAGGGCCAGGATCACGAACGGCACGGCCATGCACCAGTACGAGGTGTCGGGACCGACCAGCGTCAGCAGGGCGAGCGCGATCGCCATCAGCCCCAGGCCGAGCGCGGCGATGCGGCGTGCACCCCACCTGGCGGTCAGGGCAGCGCCGATCGGGGCGGCTGGAACCGCGAACGCGCTCATCGGCAGCATCCTCACGCCGGCCTCGACGGTGCTGTGCCCCAGGGTGTTGAGCAGGAACAGGGTGATCAGGAAGGTCACGCCGAGAACGGCGAAGAAGTTCGCGAAGAACACCAGACCGCCGATGCCCACGCCCGGTGAGCGGAACAATCCCAACGGCAGCAACGGATTCGGGCTGCGCTTCTCGGTGACGAGGAACGCGCCGAACACGATGAGCGAGCAGATCAGGGTGCCGACGGTCTTCGCCGAACCCCAACCCCACGATTGTGCCTGCACCACACCGAAGACCACGCCGAACAGGAACACGCCCAGTAGGACGACGCCGAGCAGATCGAACGGTCCGTCGTCGGCGGATTCGGTCTCGCGCAACACGATCATCCCGAAGATCACCGCGATGACGGCGATCGGCGCGTTGATGTAGAAGACCCACTGCCAGCCCACCTGCTCCACCAGGATGCCGCTGACGAGTGGTCCGGCGGCGATCGCGACCGACGACACGCCACCCCAGATCCCCACGGCCATACCGAACTTCTCGCGGGGGAAGGTGGCGCGCAGCAGGGCGATCGTCTGCGGCATCAGCATCGCGGCGCTGATGCCCTGCACCACGCGGAATGCGATGACTCCCTCGATGCTGCCGATCAGACCGATTGCGATGCTGGCGATCCCGAAGACGACGACCCCGGAGAGGTACATGCGTTTGCGGCCCCAGCGGTCGCCGAGTTTGCCGCCGAGGATCAGCAACACGGCCAGGCCGAGCAGATATGAGTTGATCACCCATTGCAGCTCGGCGAAGCTCGCGCCGAGATCGGCCTGGATGGCGGGGTTGGCGATGTGGACGACGGTGGAGTCGAGTCCCACCATGAACAGGCCGAAGCACACCGCGATGAGGGTCAGCGCCGGTGACGCCGTGCGTGTGTCGCGAGGTGATCGGCGGGTGGATGTGGCGCTGGACGTCACGGAGCCTCCGTTACAGCAGGTAGTTATGATTATGAAACAATAACAGATATTTATGGAGGCATAACCGTCCGTACGATGGTGAGGTGACCGACGATCCCGACATGCTGGCCGATCTCGCCGATGCCGTGATGGAGTTGTCTCGCAAACTCGATCCCCGTAGCCCCGGGATCCGTGACGTGATCGCATTGACCGGTACCGAGGTGGCGGTGATCCGGCAGGTCCACCGGCACCCGCGGATCACTCCGAGTCGTCTGGCCGGACTGACCGGCCTGCAGCGCAGCAACATCTCCACCGCACTGCGGTCGCTGGAGGCGCGGGGGATGGTGGTGCGCGAGCACCCGGACGGGAACGCGCGGTCGGTGGAACTCGTGGCCACCGAACTCGCCCGGGAGAACCTACGCCGGCTGCGTGCCCACTGGGTGACGTTGTTGTCGAGGGTCGATCCCGACGTGCGAGCGCGGGCGGGTGAGGTGGCCACGGCCCTCTGGCGATTCGACGACGCCATCCAGAACCCGGACAGCCGCGGTTAGGCGTCGGTGAGGCGCTTTCGGCCATCGGCGTGACCGCCTGGACGAACGGGATGCGAATACCGTTGGCACCCGAAGGCGTTGACCGGGCGTCGGATCGCGGCGACCGGGCGTCGGATCGCGGCGACCGGGCGTCGGATCGCGTTGACCGGGCACCACTGTTCGTTCACCGTGCGTGGTTCACGTGCGAGACCGCGGAGTGGCGTTGTCCTCCGCAGGGCTCCCGGGGCCGGTAGGTCGGCATGGTCGGCGAGCGTGTGCACCGGCGACCAAGACGACCGGGATTCCACCGGTTCCGGGGTCAGAAGCCGCCCTTCACGCGGACGACGGTGCGGCCGATGGCCTTGCCCGCCTTGATGGCCGCAAGTGCGGCGTCGAGGCCGTCGATCCCGATCTCGGTGATGACGGAGTCGAGATGCTGCGGGCGCAGATCGGTCTCGATGCGGCCCCAGATCGAGCGTCGCAGGTCTGCGCCGATGAGCACCGAGTCGATGCCCAGCAGTGCGACACCGCGCAGGATGAACGGCATGACCGTCGTCGGCAGCGCGACGCCGCCGGTCAGGCCACTCGCCGCGACCGCTCCACTGTGCTGCATGGTGCTCAGCACATACGCCAGGGTGGTGCCGCCGACGCAGTCGACCGCACCGGCCCACTGCGACTTGCCGAGCGGCCGGATCTTGGTCTCGTCGTCGACGAGGCGGCCCACCACCTCGGCTGCACCGAGCTCGGTCAGAAGCTGTGCGGCGTCGGGCTTCCCGCTCGATGCGGTGACGGTGAAGCCGAGTGCGGCCAACAGGTCCACACTGACCGCGCCGACGCCACCGCTGGCGCCGGTCACGATGACGGGTCCGGTGTCGGGGGTGACGCCGTGGTCGAGTAGGGCTGCAACGCTCATCGCCGCCGTGAACCCGGCGGTGCCGATGGCTGCGGCCTCCCGCGTGCTCAGCGCCGCGAGCTTGACCACCTGGTCGGCGGGGGCGACGGCGTACTCGGTGTATCCGCCGTGCTGGTCGGTGCCGATCGGGCCGCCGTGCGCCACCACCTGATCACCGGGTGCGAATGCCGGATCGGTGGAGGCGACGACCTCGCCGGCCACGTCGATGCCCGGCACGATCGGGTAGTTGCGCACCACGCCGCCGCGCGGTGTGATGGCCAGAGCGTCTTTGAAGTTCACGCCCGAGTAGTGCACGGCGATCGTCACCTGGCCCTCGGGCAGGTCCGCGCCGGTCAGGGTTTCGCGGCCCAGGACCACTGCCCCGTCGTTCTCTCGGGCGACGAGCGCGGCGAAACTGTCGGGAATGCTGGTGGTCATCATCGTCCTCCGGTCCGGCGGTAGAGCTCGGTCGTTGGTGATGGTAGTCGGGACCGTGATGTGGGTTACGTCCCGAGGTGGGTGTGCCGCTCTGGCCGGCTGTGGCGCGGGTTGAGCAGCCGACGAAGCGGCCGTCGGGACCCGGCATCGCGAGGACCCTGTCGAATCTCTGCAGTGTGCGTTGGGGGGTGGCCACCTCGGGGGTGGTTGCGTTGGTGGGTTCGGCCGGCGGCGGTTTCGACTCGACTTGTCGCTGCGCTCCTCGTCGGCTCAACCATCGTTGTTGGTGATCGGGTCGGGAGTCTCGAGTGCTGATTCCGGCAGCCTCGGACGGTGATTGGGCCGGGACCGAGCGGAGCGAGGACCCGTGTCGAAATCTCTGGAGCGTGCGTTGGGACGCAACCACTTCTGGGCCGGTCACGTGGGCGGCCCCGCGGCGGGGGTTTCGACTCGACTTGTCGCTGCGCTCCTCGTCGGCTCAACCATCGTTGTCGGTGTTTTCAGTGTGAGCCGGGACCGAGCATCGCGAGGACCCGTGTCGAAATCTCTGGAGCGTGCGATGGGACGCAACCACTTCTGGGCCGGTCACGTGGGCGGCCCCGCGGCGGAGGTTCGACACGTCTGCTGCTGCACAGTCCTGGGTCGTGCACCTCTAGTCGTAGCGTTCGATACTGGATTCGGCCAGCCGAGACAGGCCTTCCCGAATGTGTCGGGCCCAGATGCTGCCGATGCCCTCGACGGCCTGAAGGTCGGCGGACGAGCTGGCGAGCAGTGACTGCAAGGTGCCGAAGCTGCGGACCAGACGGTCGACGTGGGCGAACTGCAGTCGGGAGATACGGGCGAGCATCCGGTAACCGCGCGGGCTCATCGCGGTGTCCTGCGCCTCGATGGTCGTCGGGTAGCCGAAGGCGCCGGCCAGCAGAGTGAGGTCGAGCAGGTCGGCATCGCTGAGATGCTCGATGGTCTCGAGTGTGTGATGGACCTCTTCGGTGGTGGCCGGCTCCGGGCTGGCGTAATAGTCGCGCACGAGAAGCTCACGGACGGCGTCGTTCTCGGAGATCAGCTCCTCGAGCTGCAGGCTCACCTGGCGGCCGTTGACGCCCAGTTCGAGGACGTACTCCTCGATCTCGACACCGACGCGCCGGACCATCTCCATCCGCTGGGCCGCCGACATCGCGTCGCGGAGCAACACGTAGTCCTCGATCTCGGCCCGGCCGAGTGCGCCGATCACCTCGTCGAGGCGGGCCTTGTACCGCTCCAGGGTCGACAGCGCGACGTTGGCTCGGGACAGGATCGGGTCCGGGCTCTCCACCACTCGGCGTACACCGTCGACGTAGACACTGACGATCGACATCGACGCGCTCACCGAGATCACCGGATGCTGGGTCTGGATGGCGGTCCGCTCGGCCGCACGGTGCCGGGTGCCGGACTCCTCGGTGGGGATCGACGGGTCGGGCACCAGTTGGACGTTCGCCCGCACGATGCGTTTGCCGTCGGTCGACAACACCACGGCGCCGTCCATCTTGGCCAGCTCGCGCAGCCTGGTGGGCGCGAACTCCACGTCCAGATGGAATCCGCCGTCGCAGATCTTCTCCACATCGGAGTCGTGTCCGAGCACGATCAATGCGCCGGTCCCGCCCCGCAGGATGCGTTCGAGTCCATCGCGCAGCCCGGTACCGGGCGCGACCCGGGCGAGGGTGTCCTTGAGCAGGTCCGACCGGCTCTCGGTCCACCCGTACTGGTCGGACCTGGCTCCGTCGACCATGCGGACTCCTCTCCGGCGATACCCGCCGACCTGCGCTGCTTTCCGATCGATGACCGGTGACCATCCATGGTGTTCCCGGACGGCCCGGTGACGATGGTTCGGGGACTAGGGTATCGGTGCGTGAAGACCAGCTTTGTCGTGCCCGACGATCTCGACCCCTTGCAGCGCCACCCCAAGGCCGCCGGTCCGGGGCAACCCATCCGGATGCACAGCCCCGCCTGCCTGGGCTGCGGCGAGGCCGCACCCCGCGGTCTTCACCTGGTGGTGCGGGCTGCGGCCGACGACGAGTTCGCCGTCGAGACCGAGATGGCCGTCGAACAGTGGATGGAGGGCGGCCCCGGGGTCATTCACGGCGGCGTGCTGTCCACGGCGTTCGACGAGGTGATGAGTGTCGCACCGCTGCTGGTCGGGCCGTCCGCGGTCACCGTGCACCTCGAGACCGACTTCATCGCCCCCATCACGGTCGGAACCACCCTACATCTGCGGGCCCGGCTCCTCGGACGGCAGCGACGCAAACTCTTCGTCGAGGCCTCGGCACACCTGGGCGATCCGGATGCGCTTGTCGCGGTGGGACATTCGATCTTCGTGGCGGTCGACGCGAAAGCCCACTTCGCCGGCCATGTGGGGAACTCGGCGATCGCCGACGAGCACAAGGCGCGCCTGTCGCGACCGTAGGGCCGCGTTCCCGGCGACGGTGACCGTTGGCTCAGAACGGCGCGTCGACCACCGTGAGCACGGCCTTGAATGCGGCGTCCACCGCCTCCGTCAGATTGCCGACGCGGGTCACCTTGATCCCCTTGGGCAGCGGTTCGTCGGTGCCCGCCGGGATGATCACATGGTGGAACCCGAGACGCCTGGCCTCGGCGACGCGACGCGCCACCGCAGACACCCGGCGCACCTCACCGGCCAGGCCCACCTCGCCGACGACGGCGGTGGTGCGTGGGATGGGGGAGTTGCGCATCGCCGAGCACACCGACAACGCGATCGCGAGATCGCCGGCGGGTTCGGTCACCTTCATGCCGCCGACCGTGGCCACGTACACCTCGCGGTCGTGCACCTTGACGTCGAGCCGGCTCTGCAACACCGCCAGGATCATCGCCACGCGCGGCGAGTCCAGCCCCGACACGGCACGTCGCGGCGTGGCCATCGTCGACGGCGTGGTCAGTGCCTGGATCTCGCCGGCGAGCGCCCGCTTGCCGTCCATCGTGATCAGTGTCGCCGAACCGCTGACGTCGGTCGTGTGATGGTGCACGAAGATCCCCGACGGATCGGTCACCTGGTGGATGCCGTCGTCGCGCTGCTCGAAACACCCGACCTCGTCGGCCGCACCGAATCGGTTCTTGATGCCGCGCACCATCCGCAACGACGAGTGTCGGTCGCCCTCGAACGACAGCACCACGTCGACGAGGTGCTCGAGGGAGCGGGGACCCGCGACCGCGCCGTCCTTGGTGACGTGACCCACGAGGATCACCGCGATCCCACGGTTCTTGGCCAGTGACACCAGCGCGGTGGTGACCGCCCGGATCTGGGTGACACCGCCGGTCACGCCGTCGGTGCCCGACGCCACGACGGTTTGCACGGAGTCGACGATCATCAGTGTCGGCGCCACTGCGTCGACGTGACCGAGGATGGTCGCGAGATCGGACTCGGCGGCGAGGTAGACGTTCGGGTGCACGGCGTCGGTGCGTTCGGCGCGCATCCGCACCTGCCCGGCGGACTCCTCGCCGGTGACGTAGAGCGCCCGCCGCCCGCCGGCCGCCCAGTGCTTGACCGTCTCGAGCAACAGCGTCGACTTGCCGACACCGGGTTCCCCGGCGAGCAGGATGACCGATCCGGGCACCACCCCACGGCCGAGTACGCGGTCGAACTCGCCGATCCCGGTGGGGATGGCCGTGGTGGACTCGGAGGTGATCTCGGTGATCGGCATGGCCGGGCTCGACGGGGCGACGGTGGTGGTGGCGCCCGACGCCGACCGGACCGTGGTGACCTCGTCGAAGGTGCCCCATTCGCCGCAGTCCGGGCAGCGTCCGACCCACTTGGGGACCTGGTGTCCGCAGGCGCTGCATCGAAACGACGACTTGGGTTTGGCCATGCGGGCCAGCCTAGTGATCGCCCCCGACACCCCGATGACCGAGCAGTCCGTCGCCCGGCCCCACGGCCACCGGTGATCGCGCCCACAGACGCCGAGAGCGGCCGTCCCGGGTGGGACAGCCGCTCTCGGTGATGATGTGTGGCGGGACTAGTGGTGTCCGCCTTCGCTTTCCGCATCGCCACCGCGGGTGACGTCGCGGCGCTCGACCAGCGGGGTGCCGTCGACCGGGGTCTGCACGTCGATGGTCCCGGCGTCGACCCACTGCCCGTTCTCCTGCTTCTGGAAGCTGAAGCTGAGGGTGGTGGTCAGTCCGGCGGCGACGGTCTTGCCGGTGCCGTTGAGCTCCGCGGTGATCGCCGACTCGCCGAGTGCGGGATCGCTGACGACGCCGGAGGCCGGCGATGCCGACTCCGAGGCGCTCGCCGTGGCCGACTCGGTGGCCGACGTCGAGCCGGCCGAGGCGGTGGTGCTCGACGGGGAGATCACCGAGTTGGCCGGGGTCCCGGCGCGGATCGCCTCGAGCGGGTCGATCGTGGGCGTGCCACTCAGGGTGACGGTGCCCTGCCCGCCCTGGGCCACGGTGACCTTGGTGAGCTTGTAGGTGGTGGTCTGGCTGCTGTTGGCCACCACGAAGGTGAGCTGGAACGGCCCGCCGTTGTCGAAGACCTCGTCGGCGTTGTCCGACGGGTAGAGGACCTGCGCGTTGCGGATCTCGAGCTGACCCCACGGCGCGGTGGCGCTGCCGCCGTTGACCGCCGGTAACTGATTCGCCGTCTGGGAGATCTGCCCGGCACCACAGCCGGTGGTTCCCAGTGCGACCGCGACGCCGATCGCGGCGAAGGCAGTAGCCGACACCAACCGTCGCTTGGTCGAAGATGGCACCAGCCGAAGCTGTCCAGGTCGAGTTGGCACGGACACCCGTTCCTCCCAGGTAATCGAACGCGAACATCGCACTACGGCGAAACCCTGCACTACGGAGCGTAGTGGGCCGGGGTCACAAAATCCCGGCGGGGTACCAGATTGGTGTCCCGCGGCGGCGTGTGTGGGGCTCACCCACAGCATCGCCGGGGCACGTCGACGCCGGGTGAATCGGGGTATTGCATGCTGTCCCACCCACTGCTACCGCGCGCGGTAGGACCTGCCCGAACACGGTGCGCGAACGCTGTTCAGGGCCTTGACCTGCACCGTTGTGTGGGCCCTGTCAGGCGTCCGTGTTAGACTGGGCTCACTCGAAAGGGGCACGGAACATTGAATTTCAAAGTCGGCGACACCGTTGTCTATCCCCATCACGGTGCTGCTCGGGTCGAAGACATCGTTACCCGAACCATCAAGGGTGAGCAGATCGAATACCTGGTCCTGAAGGTCGCCGACGGCGACATGACCGTCCAGATCCCGTCAACCAAGCTCGAGTACGTCGGCGTTCGTGATGTCGTCGGCGAGGAGGGCCTCGACCAGGTCTTCCAGGTCCTGCGTGCACCCCACACCGAGGAGCCCACCAACTGGGCGCGTCGCTTCAAGGCCAACCAGGAGAAGCTCATCTCCGGTGACATCATCAAGGTCGCCGAGATCGTGCGTGACCTGTGGCGTCGTGAGCAGGACCGCGGCCTGTCGGCCGGCGAGAAGCGCATGCTGACCCGTGCCCGTCGTGTGCTGGTCGACGAGCTGTCACTCGCCCAGAACACCGATGACGAGAAGGCTTCCAGCATCCTCGACGAGGTCCTGGCCGCCGCGTCGTAGACCCGCGTGACATATTCCTCCGCGTCGGACGCCGGAGTCTGCGTCGTCATCCCGGCGGCAGGCTCCGGCGTCCGTCTCGGTGAACCCGTCCCGAAGGCCTTCGTGGATCTCGGCGGGCGCACCATCCTCCAACGTTGCGTCGACGGTCTCGACGCGCTCGATGCCGCGGTCGTCGTGGTGGTCCCCGCAGACCTGATCGACGCGGCCCGTGCGCAACTTCCCGGCCACGTCGTCGTGGTGGCCGGTGGGACACACCGCTCCGACTCGGTGCGCGCCGGTCTGGCCGTCGCCGCGGACCGCGACATCGTCCTGGTGCACGACGCGGCCCGCCCCTTCACCCCGGTCGGCGTGTTCCGGCGGGTCGTCGCCGCCGTCCGCTCCGGCCGTCCTGCCGTGGTTCCCGGACTCCCGGTGGTCGACACGCTCAAGCAGGTCGTCCCCGAATCCGCCGGTTCCGAACTGGTCACCCGCACCGTCGACCGCGACTCCCTGCGTGCCATCCAGACCCCACAAGGGTTCACCCGTGAGGCCCTCGCCCGGGCTCATGCCGACGATTCCGGGCTGGCCACCGACGACGCCGGCCTCGCCGAGCGGGTCGGCATCCCCGTGCACGTCGTGCCCGGTGACCCACTGGCCTTCAAGATCACCACGCCCTGGGACCTACGCATCGCCCGCGACATCGTCGCCGAGGGCGATCACCCCATCCACGAAGGAGTGACGCGATGAGAGTCGGGATCGGCACCGACGCCCACGCCGTCGACGAGACCGTCGACTGCTGGATGGTCGGTCTGCACTTCCCCGACACGCCCGGGTGCGCCGGCCATTCCGATGGCGACGTCGGCGCTCATGCCCTGTGTGACGCGGTGCTCTCGGCCGCCGGACTCGGTGACGTCGGCTCGGTGTTCGGCACCGGTCGCCCCGAGTGGGACGGCGTCTCCGGGGTGCGCATGCTGACCCATGTCGCCGGGCTCGTCGCCGACGCCGGTCTCGAGGTGATCAACGGCGCGGTCCAGGTGATCGGCAACCGGCCCAAGATCGGCCCGCGACGCGGCGAGGCGCAGCAGGTGCTGTCGGCGGCACTGGGTGCCCCGGTGTCGGTGTCGGCGACCACCACCGACGGTCTCGGCATGACCGGACGGGGTGAAGGAATCGCCGCGGTGGCAACTGCGCTGGTCGGGGACAAACGAGACGCGCCGGCCCGGTAGAATGGCACGTCGTGACCCTGCGCCTGTATGACACCGCCACCCGGGAGGTACGAGACTTCGTACCGCTAGTCGAGGGGCGTGCGTCGATCTACCTGTGTGGCGCCACCGTTCAGGGTGTTCCCCATATCGGGCACGTGCGCAGCGGGATCGCCTTCGACATCCTGCGCCGCTGGCTGGCCCACCGCGGGCACGACGTCCTGTTCGTCCGCAACGTCACCGACATCGACGACAAGATCCTGCGCAAGGCGGCCGAGGCCGGACGACCCTGGTGGGAGTGGGCCGCCACCCACGAGCGTGAGTTCACCTCCGCCTACGACTCCCTCGGTGTGCTGCCGCCCTCGGCCGAACCGCGCGCCACCGGCTTCGTGACCCAGATGGTCGACTACATGACCCGCCTGATCGACCGCGGACATGCCTACGCCGCCGACGGCAACGTGTACTTCGACGTGCGGTCCCTGCCGGACTACGGCTCGCTGTCGGGGCACAAGCTCGACGACGTACACCAGGGCGAGAGCGCCGGGACCGGGAAACGGGACCCGCGTGACTTCACCCTGTGGAAGGCGGCCAAGCCCGGCGAGCCGTCATGGCCCACCCCGTGGGGGCGCGGCCGTCCGGGTTGGCATCTCGAATGCTCGGCCATGGCCACGTCGCTACTCGGCAGCCAGTTCGACATCCACTGCGGCGGAATGGATCTGATCTTCCCGCACCACGAGAACGAGATCGCCCAGAGCCACGGTGCCGGCGACGCCTTCGCCCGGTACTGGCTGCACAACGGCTGGGTCACCATGAGTGGCGAGAAGATGAGCAAGTCGTTGGGCAACGTCGTGTCGATCCCGGCGATGCTCGAACGGATGCGTGCGGTGGAACTTCGTTACTACCTCGGCAGCGCCCACTATCGGTCGATGCTGGAGTACTCCGACGGTGCGCTCACCGAGGCCGCTGCGGGCTACCGCCGTGTCGAGTCCTTTGTCGAGCGGGTGAACTCGCGGATTGGCGCGGTCGAAATAGGTTCCGTGACAGAAGAATTCGGTACTGCGCTGGACGACGACCTTGGTGTGCCGGCGGCGCTTGCCGCGATCCACAACACCGTCCGTGCCGGTAACACGGCACTCGAGGGCGGTGACGCCGCAAGCGCGGCCACCGCGGCGTCGTCGGTGCGCGCGATGATGGGTGTGCTCGGCGTCGACCCGCTCGACGAACACTGGCGGACTGTAGGCAGAGACGACTCGGCCGCGTTGTCGGCGCTCGATGTGCTGGTGCGGTCGGAGCTGACCCGCCGGGCCACCGCGCGCGCCGAGAAGGACTGGGGCACCGCGGATGCGGTGCGTGACAGGCTGGCCGAGGCCGGCATCGAGGTCACCGACACCCCGGATGGGGCACAGTGGAACCTGAAGGGGCAGGAATAGATGGCCGGCAACTCCAAACGTAAGGGCGCGATCCGCAAGTCGGGTAGCAAGAAGGGGCAGGTCGTCGGTTCCGGCGGTCAGCGCCGACGCGGACTCGAAGGCCGCGGGGCCACCCCGAAGGCCGTCGACCGCCCGTATCATCCCGCGCACAAGAAGGCCAATGCCGCGGCGAAAACCGCTGCCGGACGGCCCAGATCGCGTCCCAAGGACGACGGCCCCGAGTACGTGCTCGGCCGCAACCCGGTGGTCGAGTGCCTGCGGGCCGACGTCCCGGCCACGGCGCTCTACATCGCGACCGGCAGCGAGCCGGACGAGCGGGTCAGCGAGGCCGTGAAGATGGCCGGTGACAAGGGGATCTCGATCCTTGAGGTCGGCAAGGGCGAGTTGGATCGGTTGTCGGCCAACGGGATGCACCAGGGTGTCGCCCTGCAGGTGCCCGAGTACCGCTACATGCACCCCGACGACATGATGCGTGACGCTCTCGCCAGCGGTACCCGTCCACTGTTGGTGGCCCTCGACAACATCACCGACCCCCGCAACCTCGGTGCGGTGATCCGCTCCGTGGCCGCGTTCGGCGGCCATGGAGTGCTGATCCCACAGCGTCGTAGCGCGAGCGTCACCGCCGTCGCCTGGCGCACCAGCGCCGGTGCCGCTGCCCGCCTGCCCGTCGCGCAGGCCCCGAATCTCACCCGCACGCTGAAGGACTGGGCTGCCACCGGCGCCCAGCTGGTCGGCCTGGACGCCGAGGGTGATGTGACCCTCGACGAGTACGACGGCACCGGGCCCACCGTCATCGTCGTCGGCTCCGAGGGCAAAGGCCTGTCCCGGCTGGTCCGCGAGACCTGTGACTCGATCCTGTCCATCCCGATGGCCGGCGACGTCGAGAGTCTCAACGCGTCGGTCGCCGCCGGAGTGGTGCTCGCGGAGTTCGCCCGGCAGCGTCGGTTGCAGTAGGTACCGGCAGCACGGCTGGTCACCGCTCTGGTCGGGGTGCAGGGATTTCGACTCGGGTCCTCGCTGCGCTCGGTCCCGGCTCGATCACCGGTGGGGGCTCGCGGTTCGATCAGCAAGGGGCGGTTGGTGGTTGAGCCGATGAGGAGCGCAGCGACGAGGCGTGTCGAAACCTCTGTCGGCCGACGTCGCCGACGCGACCACCTCGGAGGTGGTCACCGTCCAGCGCGGGCTACCGAGATTTCGACTCGGGTCCTCGCTGCGCTCGGTCCCGGCTCAATCAGCGGTGGGGGCTCGCGGTTCGATCAGCAAGGGGCGGTTGGTGGTTGAGCCGATGAGGAGCGCAGCGAAC
>NZ_JBSFRM010000004.1:25300-115884 GCF_053589235.1 Gordonia sp. NPDC003376
GCGACGAGGCGTGTCGAAACCTCTGTCGGCTGGGGTCGCCGACGCGACCACCTCGGAAGTGGTCACCGTCCAGCGCAGGTTACCGAGATTTCGACTGGGGTCCTCGCTGCGCTCGGTCCCGGCTCGATCACCGGTTGGGGGCTCGCGGTTCGATCAGCAAGGGGCGGTTGGTGGTTGAGCCGATGAGGAGCGCAGCGACGAGGCGTGTCGAAACCTCTGTCGGCTGGGGTCGCCGACGCGACCACCTCGGAAGTGGTCACCGTCCAGCGCAGGTTACCGAGATTTCGACTCGGGTCCTCGCTGCGCTCGGTCCCGGCTCAATCACCGGTGGGGGCTCGCGGCTCGATCACCGGTGAGGGTTCCCGGCTCGATCAGCGGTGAGGGCTCGCGACTTGGCCGGCGGTGGGGTACCTGCTCCGGTCACCGTGGCACAGACGCCACCGACACCCCGGCGCGGCGAAGTGCCTCGCGTACCTCGCGTGCGTGCTCGACGGCACCGGGGGTGTCGCCGTGTAGGCACACCGACTCGGCCTCGACTCGCAGGTCGCTGCCGTCGATCGCGGTCAGCGTACCGCTGGTGACGAGGTCGACGACGCGTCGGGCGATGGCGGCGCTGTCGGTGAGCACCGCACCGGCCTCGGTACGCGGTACCAGTGTGCCCTCCGGGGTGTAGGCCCGGTCGGCGAAGGCCTCGGCGATCACCGGGAGTCCGGCGCGGGTGGCGCGATGCAGGACGGGTGAGCCTGCCAGCCCCATCAGCGGTAGGGTCCCACCCAGCTCGAGCAGGGCGCGGATCACCGAGTCGGCCTGCCGTTCGTGGTGGACGATCGAATTATACAGCGCTCCATGGGGTTTCACATAGGTCACCGACGTCCCGACCGATCTCGCGATGGCCTCGAGGGCGCCGATCTGGTACAGGATGTCGGCGGTCAGCTCGGCGGGGGCGATGTCCATGAACCGGCGCCCGAATCCCTGCCGGTCGGGGTAGGACACCTGCGCACCCACCCGCACACCCGCGGCCGCGGCGGCACGGCAGGTGGCGAGCAGTTCGGCCGGCGTACCGGCATGGAAGCCGCACGCCACGTTGGCGCTGGTGACGATCCCGAGCATGGCCTCGTCGTCGCCGACGCCCTCGCCGAGGTCTGCGTTGAGATCGACGGTCACCGAGGAGTGAGCAATTCCCGACACATCCGCATTGTAGATTCGGATCCATGGCTCTGATCGACCCCAAGGTCACCACCCTCGACGGCATCGTCGGCGGCGTCCGCGGTCGCCGCCTGCGCCGCGGCACCATCAGCTGGAAGGGCATCCCCTTCGCGGCGCCGCCGGTCGGCGGCGGCCGGTTCGACGCGCCGCAGCCGGTCACCCCGTGGCCGGGGGTGCGGTGGTGCACCGGCTTCGGTGACGCCGCGGTCCAGGAGAAGTTCGTGACGGCCACCGGGCCCGGTCGTTTCCAGCCGACCGGCGAGGACTGTCTGACCCTCAACGTCTATTCCCCGGAACAGACCGCCACGCGTCCGCGGCCGGTGATGGTGTTCATTCACGGTGGCGCCTACATTCTCGGCACCGCCGCCACACCGATCTACGACGGCACCTTCCTCGCCCGTGCGCAGGACCTGATCGTCGTGACCATCCAGTACCGGTTCGGCCCGTTCGGCATGCTCGACTTCAGCGGCTACTCGGGTCCGGGGCGGCGCTTCGACGAGAACCCCGGACTCAAGGACATGGTTGCGGCCCTGCAGTGGGTGCAGCGCAACATCGCCGGATTCGGCGGCGACCCCGACAACGTGACCGTCTTCGGTGAGAGCGCCGGCGGCTCGGCGGTGCTGACCCTGCTGGCCACACCGCCGGCGCGCGGCCTGTTCGCCCGGGCCATCGCGGAGAGCCCGGTCGCCGACCTCGTGATCGGCAAGGACAATGCGGCACTGTTCGCCGACGAGTACCTGCGTCTGCTCGCCGATCCCACGCGTCGGAGCACCGAGATCGTCGACCGGCCCGAGCCGTTCGGCCCCGACCGGGCCCGGGAACTCCTCGACGGGGCATCGACCGGTGACCTGCACCGCGCCGGTCGTCGTCTGCTCGGCTTCGCTCGCCACGCGGGGACCGTCGATCCGTTCCCCTACGGGCCGGTGTTCGGTGGCGAGTCGCTGCCACAGGCACCCCTCGACGCTGCGCGGGCCGGTGACTCCGCCCCGGTGCCGCTGATCGTCGGCACCAACCGAGACGAGGGGATGCTGTTCGAGAAGTTCTGGAACATCCTGCCCGACCCGGAGCGCACCCTGCTGCGTGTGGAGGACGCCACCGCCCGCGACGAGATCCTCGAGGCGTACGCCGGGGGTGACGCCGATCGCATCCGGCTGGCCGCGGACGGGATCTTCTGGGCCCCGGTCGCCGGCTTCGCCGACGCCCACCGCCTCGTCGCACCCACCCACGTCTACCGCTACGACTTCTTCACCCGCGCCCTCGGTGCCGCGGGTGTGGGCGCCACCCACGCGACCGAACTGTTCGCCGTGTTCGACGCCTACCGAACCCCGATGCTCGGTGGTCTCGCCGTGGGTGACCTCCGGGCGACCCGTCGTGTCGTCGAGCAGATGCAGTCGCGCTGGGGTGGGTTCGCCCGCAACGGTGTTCCCGGCCCGGACTGGCCGGACTACGACGACGTGTCGAGGTCGGTGCTCATCATCGATCGCGAGGTCCGTGTCGAATCCGATCCCGACGGGCGGCGTCGGG
This sequence comes from Gordonia sp. NPDC003376, assembly GCF_053589235.1. Classification (NCBI taxonomy): domain Bacteria; kingdom Bacillati; phylum Actinomycetota; class Actinomycetes; order Mycobacteriales; family Gordoniaceae; genus Gordonia; species Gordonia sp. NPDC003376. The sequence goes on from NZ_JBSFRM010000004.1 coordinate 28,031, forward strand.
AGGTGTGGCATCGCGGCCGTGGAACGTTGATCGCAGCGGCCGGCACCCCCGACCACCCCGAGGGGATCGGCGAGATCTCCGCACGCTGATCGGGGGCGCCCGGACCACGGTCTTTAGCCGGTCGAATTGAGACCCGGATGTGTGTCAATCTCGGGTGAATGTGGAATTTGTCGAAACGAACAGTGTCACGATTTGCTACGTCTTCGTGGCGCCGGTTTTACGAGTATTGGAAAACCGCATAAGTTTCTAGCTGACACGTCCACCCGCTTCGACCGCAAGGGATCTTCATGCTCCTCCGTCCGTGCATTCCCCCCGGCCAGGGGATTCGTCGAGCGGTTCGCACCGCACTCGTCTGCGTCCTCGTCGCGGCCGTGGGGGCCGGGCCTGCCGCGGTGGTCGCCGCCGCCCCGGGTGACCCGCCGCCGCCGCTCGGTCTCGAGGAGATCGGTTCCTCACCCACGGTCACGTTCCTCGGCCAACAGGGTCAGGTCAGTCTGTCGATTCCGGTGCCGCAGAACCTGACCCCCGCCGAGTTGCGTGGGACGACCAATCTGCCGGCGTTCGTGACCGGTGGTCAGGTCGACGTCATGCAGGGCGATCGACTGGTCTCTCGGACCGAGATCGACCCCCGGCCGAGTGCGCCGATCGTGATTCCCCTCGACGGACTCCGCGTCACAGACAATGCTGCCGACCTGACGTTGCGCACGTATTTGACGGTCGACGGAATCTGTCGGTTCACCCCGGATACGGCATTTCGCATCACCGATTCGACGGTGACATTCACCGGTCGAGAATCGATCCCGCGGACGGTGTCGGAGTTCCTTCCCCCCGTCCTCAGGAATCTGACGATCATCGTGCCCGACGACGTCAACGGGGCGGAGGGTGCCGCCGCGGTGGATCTCGCCGCCGCGGTCACGGCACATTACGGCACCGCCACCACCGGCATCGACACCGTCGGCCGGCCGCGATCGGACCTGCGTCCGGCGGCCGCCCCCGGTCCCCTCCAACGTCAGATCGTGATCGACTCCGACGCCGACAACGGCTTGACCCTCCGCTCCGGGCCCGGTGGCAGTACGTACCTGGTGATCGGTGGTCCCGAGGATCAGCTCGAGGTCCAGACCCAGTTGCTCACCAGCAATCTCGCCTCCATCGCGATGAGTTCCTCGGCGGTGGCGGGACCGTTGTACGACGCCCCGCAGGTCGCGATGGACGTCCAGCGGCTGTCCGACCTCGGCGTCGCCGACCAGCAGGTGATCTCGTCGTCGTGGCCGTCGATCGCGTTCGGGATCGACCAGACCCGACTGGGACGGGCGTCCCGGGATGTGCGGGTGCAACTCATCGGTTCCTATGCGCCCGCCGGTGGCGACGGCACGGTGCTGTCGGTGCGCGTCGGCGATCGCGTCCTGGCCACGCTTCCCACCGATTCGTCGGGAACGTTCAACGCGTGGGTCGACATCCCCGGTGACGCGATGAAGCGCTACACCGAGGTCACGGTGACCCTCGAACGGGGTGGCGTGCAGGAGGGGTGCGGCACCGGAACCCGATCGTCGCTGTCCCTCAGCGCCGCCGGGGAGGTCTCCACCGCCCTCGCCGATCCGCCCAGTCCGGCCGGATTCGACTCCGTGCCCCAGTCGATGATGCCGTGGGCCCAGCTCGCCTGGACCCGCGGGGACGTCGACGATGTCGCCCGCGGCGTGGCCCTCGTCGCCGGACTCGCGCACCTGTCGTCGGTGCCGCTGGGGATCGATGTGGTGCCGATGTCGGAGGCGGTGTCGTCGGAGCTCCCGGCGATCCTGATCGCCGCCGACGGCGAGGGACTGCCGGACCTGCCGCTGCCGGTGAGTTCGGACGGGTCGACGGTCACGGTCCGGTCGGCGTCGGGATCGACCTCGACGGTGACCCTCACCCCTCAGATCCGTTACGGCGCAGTGCAGGTCGCGCAGCAGGGGGGACGGACGGTCGTCGTCGCGAATTCCACCGCCGATGCCGCCGATCTGGACCGGCTGCTGACCTGGCTGTCCGCCGAGGACAGATGGCAGGGCGTCAACGGTGATGCGGTGATCCAGGTGTCCGGGCGGCAACCGGTGTACGTCGATTCCGCGAGCGCGGTGTCGGTTCCCGCCGACGACTCGTCGTTCGGCATCGGCGCCGCGACCGCGGTGGTGGTCGGGGTGATCGTGGGAGCGATGATCGTGGCAGCCGTCGTGATCCTTCTCGTCCGCCTGCGCCGGCGAACCACTCCCCGCGGTTGATGGTGTCGCGATGACGGTCACCGAACCCCGGCCGACGACGACGGCGGCGGTGCGTCGGCCCTGGGGCACACCGGCATGGACGATCACCATGCGGTGGGTCGCGCTGATCGCGACCACCGCGGTGGCATTCTGGCGGACGCTGGCGGCGCTGGTCACCGAGACCGGGGCGCAGACCCTGATCGTCATCGTCCCCGTGGTGGTGCTTCTCGCGGCGATGGCGGCGGCGGGCACCGCGTTGCGGCGTCATGACGAACCGCCCATCTACGACCGGCAGACCGACGTCATCGTCGGCGGCATCGTGCTGTTCATCGCGCTCGCCGTGGCGGTGATGGTCAACCCGCGGTACTCGCAGGCCTACCTGACGGTCCACATGGATCTGCTCAGCATGTGGTTGTTCGTCCTCGGTGCGGCGATCCTGTTGTTCGGGCTGCGCCCGGTGTCGCGCTATCGGTGGGCCTGGCTGGTGCTGCTGATGATCTGGCCGATCCCGCTGCGGGTGCTGATCCTGTCGGTCGGCCGGGGGGCGCTCGGAGCGGCCTTCCTGATGGTGCTGCTCGCCGCCGCGGCCACCGCGGTCGCGACCGGACGTACGGTCCGTCGTGGGCTGATCGGTGCAGGCCTGGCCGCGCTGGTGGGATCGCTGGCGATCGTCACGATGTATGTGGTCCTCGACATCCGTCGCCTGGTCCTGGTGGCCACGATCCCGGCACTTCTCTGCGCGGCGGTCGCGTTCAGCGTGATGTACGTCGACTATCGGCGCAGACCCGGGCGCTCCTGGAGTCCGATGGGGCGGCCGCTGCTGGACCCGACCCTACGGCGGGTCGGGCGTCCGGCGCTGCTCCTGGTGGCGGCGACGGTCCTGACGGCGTTCGTGCCGTTGCCGCAGGTGGGTACCTGGCCCAGCGCGACCATCCCCGGTATGGCGATCGGGAAGCCGCTGGTGGTGCCCGCCGGCTGGCGCCAGGCGTCCGAGCAGCGATACGAGTGGGTCCGACGACTCTACGGAACGACGTCGGTCCTCTACCGGCAGTTGCTGGTCCAGCAGGTGGGGAGCACCGCGTTCGACAAGGACGCCCGAACCCGCCGGGTGATGGTCGACTCCGTCGACGCCGCGCGACCGCTCGCGCTGGAGGTGTATCCGTACATCTTCCGCTACAACCTCGTCGGTGACCGGTTCGGGCCGGCGGTGGAGGTGCCGTTGCCGCACGGCGTGCGGTCGTGGGTGTGGAGCGTCGTCGACGACGAGCGATATCTCACCTACACCGTGCTGTCCTGGTGGTGGAACAACGGTGTGCGCACCCAGCAGATCATCATGTGGGCGGTCGACAACCATGAACCCGACGCCCAGTTCCCGCCGCCGCGGATCACGATCGGACAGAACCTGAACACCATGATGACCGTGTTCTTCCGTGGCAACGCCTCGATCGCCGACACCGACCCGGCCTACAAGGACCGTGGGCTGCTGACGTTGCTGGCCACCGATCTGGTCAACGCCCAGGTCGAGCGGGCCGGAGGTGGCGCGTGAGGCCGGTCGGCCACCGACCGGGTGGCGGCCGGCCGATCCGGGAACTCCTCGTGGACGAGGAGTATCGGGCGGTGGCGCTGCACGATGCGGTGGAGCGGCTGCGGGAGGCGGACGCGGACATGAGCGCGTCGGTGGCGTTCAATCGGCCCCAGAAGGTGGGCGGGATCGCGATCCTCGTCGTGCTCGCGGTGCTGCTCGTGTTCTTCACCGTCCCCACGCTGGCCACCCTGGTCTCGATCGCCACCCTCGGTTACGTGGTGAGCCTGCTCGACCGGCTGGTCATCTTTCGGCGGGGACTGGTCAACGGTGCCATCTCGGTGACCGACGACCAGGCGCGGGCCATTCCCGACAGCGAACTGCCCTACTACACGGTGCTGGTCCCTGCCTACGGTGAACCCGAGGTGGTCGGCGATCTGATCGAGGCGGTCGAGTCGCTGGAGTATCCGCGCGACAAGCTGCAGGTGCTCCTGCTGCTGGAGGAGGACGACGAGCCGACCATCGTCGCCGCCCGGGCGATGGAGGACGAGGGCGGGGTGGTCACCGTGGTCCTCACCCCGCCCGCCCAGCCGCGGACCAAACCCAAGGCGTGCAACTATGGACTGCACTTCGCCACCGGCGACATCGTCACCATCTTCGACGCCGAGGACAAGCCCGATCCGCTTCAATTGCGTAGGGCTGTGTGGGTGTTCGACAATGTCGGCGACGAGACGGTGGTCTGCGTCCAGGGAAAGCTCAGCTTCCACAACGCCCACGACAATCTGCTCACCCGATGGTTCACGGCCGACTACGGCATCTGGTTCGGCTTCCTGCTGCCCGGCATGATGGTCAGCCGTGCCCCGATTCCCCTGGGTGGCACCTCCAACCACTTCCGACGGGACGTCCTCGACGCCATCGGGGCGTGGGACCCGTTCAACGTCACCGAGGACGCCGATCTCGGTGTGCGGATCTCCGACCACGGCTACCGCACCGTCGTACTCGACTCGGTCACCATGGAGGAGGCCAACGTCGACGCGATCAACTGGGTACGGCAGCGCTCACGTTGGTACAAGGGCTACATGCAGACCTGGCTGGTCCACATGCGCCGGCCACTGGCGCTGTGGCGCATCCTGGGCCCGGTGGCCTGGGTGCGCTTCACGCTGTTGATCGCGGGTACCCCGCTGATCGCCGCGATGAACATGGTGTTCTGGCTGGTCCTGCTGGTGTGGATCGCCGGCCAGCCGCCGGTGGTCGCCGAACTGTTCCCGGGGCCGATCTACTACCTGGCGGGACTGTCCCTGGTGTTCGGAAACGGCGCCGCGCTGTACATGAATCTGATGGCGATCCGCGAGGACGGCCGCCCTGATCTCCTCGTCGCGGCGCTTCTGGTACCCGCGTACTGGGTGCTCATGAGTATTGCCTCGATCAAGGGGATGTGGCAGATCCTGGTCAATCCCTCGTACTGGGAGAAGACTTTTCACGGCCTGTCGACGAGTGCCGCGTCCGCGACGGCCACCGGTGACGCCGAGGAGTCGGTTGCCGACACGGGGGCGCAGCGGTGACCCGCCGACGCCGGATCGTCCTCTTCGCGGCGCTCTGGCTGCTCTATCTGGCGGTGGGTCTGTACCTCGCGCTGGTGGCGCACTTCTACTTCGGTGACGCGTTGTCGCGTGTGCAGTCGGCCCAGAGCGTGTTGTTCAGCCGCAATCCCCACCTGGCGGCCATCGGGTTCATCTTCACCCCGCTCACCGTGATCGTGCAGTTGCCGCTGACCGCGTTGACCCCCTGGATTCCGGAGATGACCACCGCCGCGGTCTCGGCGGTGATCATGTCGTCGGTGTTCATGACCGCCGCCGTCGTGCAGGTGGCGGGCATCGCTCGCGATCGCGGACTGAACCGGACGGTGTCGACGCTGGCCGTGGCCTGCTTCGCGCTCAACCCGATGGTCGTGCTGTACGCGGCGAACGGGATGAGCGAGGCGCCCTACCTGTTCTTCATCGCGCTGGCGTCCCGTCGCCTGATGCGATGGGTGGACACCGATGACGTGCACGATCTGACGGTTGCCGGTGTCGCCCTGGCATTTTCGTATCTCACCCGCTACGACGGCGGTGCCGCGGTGCTGGCCGCCGGCGGTCTGGTGGCCTGGGTCACCTACCGCCGTGACCGGCGTGTACCGGCCCCTCGCCGCGACCGCATGTGGCGTACCGCGCTCGACGTGGTGCTGGTGGTGTCCCCGGCCGCGCTGGCGTTCGTCGGGTGGGCCTTCGCCGGGTGGCTGATCACCGGGGACGCCTTCGCGCAGTTCACCTCGGAGTACGGCAATGCCGCCATCATCGAGCAGTCGGGGGGTAGCGGGTCGTCGGGAACCGCGGAGGCGCTGCGCTTCTCGATGATCGAGCTCGCCATCCTGGCGCCGCTGTTGCCGTTGCTCACGGTCGTCGTCGTCGCGCTGCGGCTGCGTTGGCGACGTGTGTACCCGCTGCTGCCCGCGCTGTTGATGATCGGTGCGGTGCTGGCCTTCCAGGTGATCAGCTATACGCGGGGATCGACGTTCGGGTTCCTCCGCTTCTACATGACCGTGATCTTGCTGGCGGCGGTGGTGGCGGTGATGTCGGTTCCCGCGCGACGTCATCCACCGGTCCGCCGGCCCGGCCCGCACATGGTCACCTCGCCGCTGCGTTCCCGCCGACGCACGCGAACGCGGACGGTGGTGGCGGCGTCGACCGCGGTGGTGGTGATGGCGGTGTCGGTGCCGGTCACCGCCTACGGCATGACCTCGCCGAAGTACGCGCCGCAGGAGTTCGCGGTGGGTTCGGTGGTGTGGCCACGGCCCGACTCGGTCTCGGAGAAGTACCTCGACGAGCGGAAGATCGTCCGGTCGTTCTCCACCGAGCGTGACCTCGCGCGGTATCTGGATCGATTGGGGCTGCCCGAGGGCAGCGTCCTGGTCGACACCGTCTACGGCTTCGCCGTGGTCGTGCAATCCACCCACCCGAAGCAGTTCGTGATCCCCTCGGACAGCGATTTCACCGCGGTGCTCAACGATCCGGCCGACCACGGGGTGCAGTTCATGCTGACGGTCCCGCGATCCGGGCGGGGGGAGTCCGACGCGCTGAACCAGCGGTACCCGACGCTGTACGAGAACGGGGCGCAGATCTCGGTACTCGCCCTGATCGCGCGTAACCAGGGCGCGGACCTGCCGGATTGGCGGATCTACCGGGTGATCGGGACCTGACCGGACCCATCCGTCGATCGGGTCGCGCTCAGTCCACCACCTCGGCGACCACGGCCCATGCCGGATCGTCGAAGCCGATGTCGTACGTGCACTCACCGGGGCGCGGATCGGGGACGAACGCCCAGAGCAGGGTTCCGGCGGCCCCGGCGGCCCGGTTGGCGTAGATCCGAGAGCGGAACGACGCGGCCCGTGCGGGCAGCGACAGGCACGACCCGCCCTTGATGCCGAGTTCGTTGACGATCAGCGGTTTGCCGAGTTCGTGGGCCTGTGCCAGACGTTCCGGCAGTGAACTGTCCGCCGGCGGGACACCCTCGGCGTCGCGGTAGTCATGGAAGTCGAGGACGTCGATGTGCGGGGACGCCCCGACGGTCAGCATGTCGCCGCCGGCGATGCCGCATTGGTCGCCCCCGGTGGTGCCGGCGAAGATCGGGTGTCGGGCGTCGATCGCGGTCAGTTCGGTCCCGACGGTGTCGAAGAAGGTACGGAGCACGGCGGCCGCGCCGGCGGGGCAGGTACGGTGCTGCCAGTCGCAGCCCTCGGCGCCACAGACCCCGGCCTCCGGTTCGCCGACGATCTCCCACCCCGCCAGGGAGCGTTCGCCTCCCCACCGCTGGACGGCGATCATCATCCAGCGCTCGAAGGTGAGGTCCGCGGGCCCCTGGTCCCGCTTCCAGCCGTCCACGTACCAGCTGCGGTCCTTGTACCGCTCGTCCTCACACGCCCCGTTCGACCCGGTCAGCACCGGTAGCACCATCCGGTCGTGGCGTGTGGCCGCGGCGAACACCGCGTCGAAGCGCGAGAAGTCGAGGCGCCCGGTCTCACGCGACGTGGCCAGCGAGGAGAACAGATTGAAACGGGTGAGGCTGCCGCGGGGGACCTGGTCGAAGTAGTGATCCAGATCGACCTCGGCGCCGCATCCGAGATTCGACGACCAGTCGGTGCCGAGTTGATAGGCGTTGAAACCTGAAGGCCACCAGGGTTTCCCGTCGAGGACCAGTCCGGTGGGGGTGGTGGCCACCCGGCCCCCGTACACGTGTGTCGGGGGAGCGGAGGGGGATGTCTGCACCGGTTCCGGTGGCGTGCACGCGGCGACCACGATGATTGCGATCAGGGTGATCACGATGCGGATCATGGGGGCGGGTCGCGGCACCCGCCGAACGTTACTCGGTCTGGCTATCGTGGCGGGGTGAGCGCAGAGCGATGTCCTCGCCGGACCGCGGCCCGGGCACGGATCATGTCGCCGGTGGTGGTGCTGGGTATCGCGCTCGGTGTCGTCGCCTGCGGTGACGATGCGGGGCCGACCGGTGCCTCGTCGACCGGTGCGCCCCAGGGCGCGGTGACGACCACCACCACCGTGACGTCGACCGGCGACACGTCCGCGGCCGCCACCGGCGCGGTGCCGGCGACCGACGCCGCCCATCCGCCGCCATACGTCGATCACGTGGAGTGGGTCCAGACCGCGGTGGGTCCGAGTCTGCAGGTCCATCCGACGCCCGACGGGCGCAGGACCTCTTCCACCGACGGGGCCGATGTCGCGTGGGCCGAGGTGCTCGGCATGGCGCCCGGTGCCGACACCCCGGGGATGCGCGCCCAGTTCGATTGCCACTGGACCTATGCGCGGCTCGTCGCCCCGGACAAGCCGAGCTGGAATCTCGAACCGCGCCGGCCGGTCGTCTCCCAGGAGGAGATGGTCGCCTCCCGCTGCAATCCCGGCGGACCTGAGGAGTAGTCCCGGAGGTGGTGGCCACGTGACGGGGTGAGGCGCGCTCGGTGCTGGTCGAGCCGGTGAGGAGCGCAGCGACGAGATGTGTCGACACCTCCGCCGGTCGATGTCGGGTGGCGACCGCTTCTGGGGTGGGGGAGGGTGTCGGCCGTCCGCTCAGGCGCGGGTCGCGTGCGTCCGGTGCCGACCGATCCAGCGGCAGATCAGGTAGATGATGAACGAGATGGTGGTGACGAACACCGACACCGGCAGTTGTGGGGCGAGCGACAGGAGCAGGCCACCGATCGCGGCGACCTCGGCGAAGATCACCGACAGCCCGATCACCACAGTGGGATTGGCCGACAACCGGGCCGCCGCCGCCCCCGGCGTGATCATCAGCGACATCACCAGCAGGGCGCCGATGATCTGCACCCCCTGTGCCGCGGCGAGCCCGATCAGGATCGCGAACACCACCGACATCAGCCGCATCGGGACCCCGTTGGCCTCGGCGACGCGTGGATCGAGTGAGGCGAACAGCAGCGGCCGGTAGATCACCGCGAGCACCACCAACACCACCGCGGTGGTGATCGCGATCGCCGTCAGACCCTGCACGCCGACGCTGACCACCTGACCGGTGAGCAGCGCGAAGCCGGTTCCGATGCGTCCGTACAGCGCGAGGAACAGCACGCCGAGACCCAGGCCGAAGGCCATCACCACACCGATCACCGAGTCGCGTTCACGGGCGCGGTTGCCCATGATGCCGAACACCGCGGCCGCGATGACCGCGCCGATCACGCCGCCGACGTTGACGCTGAATCCGATCAGCAGGGCGGCGGCCGCACCCGTCACCGACAGTTCGCTCGCGCCGTGGACGGCGAAGGACATCTGTCGCGCCACGATCATCGGCGCGAGAACACCCGACAGCAGGCCGAGGAGCGCGAGGGCGAGCAGGGCCTGCCAGACGAAGTCGTAGCCCAGGAGTCGGATGGTCTCGGAGAAGTTCCAGAAGTCGCTGATGGTGATGTCGGCGGCGGCCGCGAGCGGAGTGGTCGTCACGGGTGATCAAGCTCCTCAGGCCCCGAACAATGGGCGGTGCCCTCCTCGCCGCCTACCACCAGCAGGCGGCCGTTGACGCGGACCACCTCCACACGGCTGCCGTACAGCTCGGACAGGGTCTCGGTGGTCATCACCTCGTCGGGCGGACCGGCCAGGAACCGGCCGCCGACCAGGTACAGGACCCGGTCCACATACGGCATCACCGGATTGATCTCATGGGTGACCAGCACGATCGCGGTGCCGGCGGTGCGGCGCCTGCGGTCGATGAGCTCGACGACGCGCTCCTGGCTGGCCGGGTCGAGGCTGGCCAGGGGTTCGTCGCAGAGCAGCAGCTCGGGGTTGCCGGTGAGGGCCTGCGCGACCCGCAGACGTTGCTGCTCACCACCGGAGAGCAGCCCGACCGGGGCGTCGGCGTATGCGGACGCCCCGACCTCGGCGAGGGCGGCGTCGACCTTGCGGCGTCGCGCGGCGTATCCACGCAACCCGATGCCCCAGCGCGCACCGTCGACGCCGAAGCCGACGAGGTCACGGCCGCGCAGGGCCATCGTGTCGGCATCGGCGGCATGCTGCTGGGGGATGTACCCGACCGCCTCGGTCACCGTCATGGCACCGCCGGTCAGCCGGTACTGGCCGAGCAGCGAACGCAGGAACGACGTCTTGCCGGAGCCGTTGGGGCCGAGGACCGCGACGAACTCGCCCGCCTCGATGGTCAGGTCGAGGTCGTTCCACAGCACCCGGTCGCCGAAGGCGAGGGTGGCATGCGAGAACGTCGCAACGTGCGCGGTACTCATGGGCTGCTTGTCTTCTCGGGCGGCCGGGCGACGGCCGGGCTGGGTGGACGGGTTCCGGCGCCGACTATGCCGGGGGTGTGTTCAGCGCGTCGGTCAGCGAGGTGATCTGCCCCTGCTGCCACGCAATGTAGTCGGTGACCCCGTCGGGCAGGGTCTCGGTGAACTTCACCACCGGTACCTTGGCATTCTGTGCGACGGTGAGCAACGCCTCGGTCACCGGGTCGACGGCCTGGGTGTTGTAGATGAACACCTTGGCGGTCCGCGAGGTCAGCAGATCCTGCAGCGCGGCGCGGTCGGCGGCCGACGGCGACTGACCCTCCTCGACGGCCGAGGTGAATCCGGCCGGCGCGACGTCGACGAGTCCGGCCTCGGTGAGCATGTACCCGGCGAGCGGTTCGGTCTGGGCCACCTTGGTGCCGTTGTGGGCCTGCTTGATGTCGGCGAGCCGGGTGCGCAGTCCGGTGATCTGACCGGTGAAGCGGTCGGCGTTCTCGTGGTAGGCCGCCGCATTCGCCGAGTCCTTGTCGGCGAGGGCGTCGGCGATCTTGTCGGCGACCCGGGCGACCACGGCGAGATCGTAGAAGACGTGCTCGTTCTGGTCGCCGTGGTCGTGGCCGGACCCGGTCTCGTGGTCGGTGCCGGTCTCGTGGTCGGTGCCGGTCCCGTGGTCATGGTCGTCGCCGGCGAGCAGGTCGAAGGCGTTGATCACGGTGGCGCCGGAGTTGGCGGTGGCCCGCTCCATGTATTCGTCATAGTGGCCGCCGTTCATCACGACCACCGAGGCGTCGACAACCTCGGCGGTGTCGGACGCCGACGGTTCGAACTCGTGCGGGTCGCCGTCGGTGTTGGTGTAGAGGGCGGTCACCGTGGCGTGGTCGCCGGCGACGGCCGAGGCCACCGAACCCCAGACGTTGGTGGAGGTGACGATGGTGGGTGCGCCGCCCGAACCGTTGCCGGAATCCCCCGAACATCCGGCCAGGGTCAGCGCGGCCGCGCTCAGCAGGCCGGCTCCGACGACAAGGGCACGCCTCATATGTCCACTCCGTTCACGCAAATGACAATCGTTACCGAATGAAGTGTAGGGGATCGGTACCGACGATGCGAACACGGATCCTCAGGCCCCGCCCGGACGGGTGGCGCCGCGGCTGGTCACGGGACCGGGCGGAACGGGACGTAAGTCGGACGGCGTACGTAATTGCCTGCAGCCCAGGTGATTCCGTCGATATCGACATCGAACTCGGGGAAGCGTGCGAGCAATTCGGTGAGTGCGATACGCCCCGCCATCCGTGCGGCCGCGGCCCCCAGGCAGTGATGATCACCGCGGCCGAAGGCGAGAATCCGGCGCGGCCGGCGGGTGATGTCCAGGGTGTCGGCGTCCGCACCGAAGACCTCGGGATCGCGGTTGGCCGCGGCGTAGCAGAGCAGTACCTTGACCCCGGCCGGGATCTCCACCGCCACGTCGGGATAGGCGACCGGGCGCGTCGTCGTCCGTGCCAGTCCCTGCACCGGCGAGGTCAGCCGGAGCAGTTCCTCGAGGGCATCGGGGATCAGGTCCGGGTCGGCGACCAGCCGTGCCCGCTGGTCGGGGTGGGCGGCCAGCAGCTCCAGGCTTCCGCCGAGCAATCCCGTCGTGGTGTCGTTGCCGCCGGCGATCATGGTGAACACGAACGCCAGGATCGAGACCAGGCCCGCGTCGTCGTCGGCACGCCCGGCCGCCACCAGCGCCGACACCGTGTCGTCGCCCGGCTCGTTGCGCCGGCGGTCGATCAGCTCGGCGAAGTACGCCAGCAGCTCACCGGTCGCGGCGCCGGCCGACGCGCGCACCGGCTCCCCGTCGGCTGCGGCCGTCGGGCCCACCGCGCCGACGATCGCCGACGTCCACTCGTCGAAGTGGGCGCGATCGGTCTCCGGCACCCCGAGGTAATGCGCGACGATCATGCTGGGCAGTGGTTTGAGCAGCTCGCCGACCACGTCCAGCGGGCCGTCGGTGGAGCGGGCGGCATCGGCGAGACGGTCGAGCCGGTCGGCGACGAACTCGTGTACCTGCGGTTCCAGCGTGGTGACCTGCCGCGGGGTGAACCCGCGTGCCACCAGCGCCCGGAACGCGGTGTGCACCGGCGGGTCCTGCATCACCAGGGGCGGGTTGTCGGCCATGCCGATCGCCTCGAGCTCGCCACGGGTCACCGTCAGGCCGGCCGCCGACGAGAAGGTCGCCGGGTGACAGGCGGCGTCGGCGACGTCGGCGTAGCGGGTCAGCACCCAGTAGTCGTCGGCCGGCGTCGGGCCGGGTGAGACGTGGTGCACCGGGGAGTCCCGCCGCAACCGCGCGTACATCCCGAACGGGTCCGCCCATCCGGATCGGGAGCGCAGGCCGAACCGGGGTATCTGCCGATCGGTGTCCATGCGCCGATCATGCCGCCTGACATGACCGCGTGGACCCGGGTTCTCTAAGCTGGAGGGATGAGTTCTCCCCGGCCGCGGCGGATCGCACTGGTCTCGGTGCACACCTCCCCGCTGGCGCAGCCGGGTACCGGCGACGCCGGTGGGCTCAACGTGTATGTCTGGCAGACCGCCCAGCGACTGGCCCGTCGTGGGGTCAAGGTGGAGATCTTCACCCGGGCCACCTCCTCGGGTGACGCCCCCGCGGTCGGCGCCGCCGACGGCATCACCGTCCGCCATGTCGTCGCCGGGCCGTTCGAAGGTCTCGACAAGCGCGACCTGCCGGCCCAGCTGTGTGCCTTCACCGCCGGTGTGATGCGCGCCGAGGCGATGCAGCGCCCCGGCTACTACGACCTGATCCACTCGCACTACTGGCTGTCGGGACAGGTGGGCTGGCTCGCCCGCGAACGATGGGGTGTGCCGCTCGTACACACCGCCCACACCCTCGCCGCGGTCAAGAACGCCTCACTGGCCGAGGGGGATTCGGCCGAACCGCGCCTGCGGGTGATCGGGGAGCAACAGGTGATCGCCGAGGCCGATCGACTCGTCGCCAACACCGACACCGAGGCCGGTGAACTGATCGGGATGTACGGGGCCGACCCGTCGCGGATCGACGTGGTGACCCCCGGTGCCGATCTCGATTGCTACACACCGGGTTCGCGTGCTGCGGCGCGTGCCGAACTCGGCCTCGACCCGCATGCCGCCCTGGTCACCTTCGTCGGTCGGATCCAGCCGCTCAAGGCACCCGACGTCCTCCTCCGGGCCGCTGCACCGCTGATCGAACGATTCCGGGAGGCGGGCCGACCGCCGGTGCGGTTGCTGATCGTCGGTGGACCGTCGGGTAGTGGCCTGGAGAAGCCCACCGCCCTCATCGACCTCGCCGCCGAGCTCGGCATCTCCGACGACGTGACGTTCCTGCCGCCGCAGCCGTCGACCCGACTGGCCCAGGTCTATCGCGCGTCGGATCTCGTTGCCGTGCCCAGTTATTCGGAGAGTTTCGGCCTGGTTGCGGTGGAGGCGCAGGCCTGCGGGGTGCCGGTGCTGGCCGCCCGGGTCGGCGGGCTCGGCGTGGCGGTCGCCGACGGCCGGTCGGGCATGCTGGTCGACGGCCACCAGATCGCCGACTGGACCGCCGCCCTGGACAAGATGCTCTCCGACCCCGATCGGCTGGCCGTCCTCGGACGCGGTGCACGTGACCATGCCGCCCAGTTCTCCTGGGAGCACACCACCGACGCCCTGCTGGCCAGCTATGCGCGGGCGATGGACTCCTTCGCCGACGCCGCCTCGCTGCGTGTGGCGGTGGGTCCGCAACTGCTGCGAGCCACCCGCCGCTGGCGACGACGCAGGGCACGAACCGGACTGTGAGCCAACGGTATCCAGGGTGGTCATCGCACCCTGACGCCGGTCGTGGAAAGGATGCTGATGGGGTACACCGACAACGTCGACGTTCTCGAGAAGGTGCTCACCGAGCGTGAGATCCCGTACACCAGAAAGAGTTCCGGGGGAGCGAAGGCCGAGCACATCGTCATCGAGCTACCCGGCGAGACCAAACTCAAGACGACGGTGCTGCTGACCGCGGGCGAGCACGGCGTACGGGTCGAGGCATTCGTCTGTCGCCGTCCCGACGAGAATCACGAGGCCGTCTACCGCTTCCTGCTCAAGCGCAATCGCCGACTCTACGGAGTGGCGTACACGATCGACAACATCGGCGACATCTACCTCGTCGGCCGGATCTCCGGGGATGCGCTGTCCCATGACGAGGTCGACCGGGTCCTCGGCCAGGTCCTCGAGGCCGCCGACACCGACTTCAACAAGCTCCTCGAGATCGGCTTCATCACCGCGATCCGACGCGAGTGGGCCTGGCGCGTCGCGCGCGGGGAGTCGCTGCGCAACCTCCTGGCCTTCGAGCACCTGATCGACGAGGAGGCGCTCCCGGAGATCGCGCCCCTCGCCGGTGGATCGGCCGCCGCGGAGTCCGCCCTGACCAGGGCGGGTGAACAGGACCGACCCGGCTGAGTCCGTCGTCACATCTCGACAGTCGGTGTTGTTAGGATTGCCCCACATTCCGCACCGCCGATGGAGATGCCATGAGCTTCACGAGTCCGTTTGCCGATGTCGAGATCCCCACTGCGAGCGTCTACGAGTACTTGTTCGGCGATGTCGCCGAGCAGGATCTCGACCGCGTCGCACTGATCGACCCGAAGTCCGACAGCAAGACCACCTACCGTCAGCTGATCGGTCAGATCAACGCTGCCGCAGGTGCTTTGGCTGCCCGGGGAATCGGTGTCGGCGACGTGGTGGGGCTGCTCTCGCCGAACATCCCGGCATTCGCGACCGTCTTCCACGGCATCCTGCGGTCCGGTGCCACCGCGACCACGCTCAACGCGCTGTTCACCGCACGCGAGATCGCCAAGCAGCTGCGTGACTCGCAGGCCACGCTGCTGGTCACCATCTCGGCGCTGGCCCCGCAGGCCATCGAGGCGGCCGCCGAGGTCGGGATCCCCGCCGAGAGCGTCGTCGTCCTCGACGGTGAGGGCCTCGAGGCGTCGGGACACCCCAACGCCGTCGATCTGCTCGGCCCCAACCTGCCGGCGCCGGAGGTCTCCTTCGACCCCGCCACCCACCTCGCGGTGCTGCCGTACAGCTCCGGGACCACCGGAAATCCCAAGGGTGTCATGCTCACCCACGCCAACCTGGTGTCGAATGTGGCCCAGATCCGGCCGCTGCAGGGCATGGGTGCCGACGACGTGATCATCGCCGTCCTGCCGTTCTTCCACATCTACGGCATGACCGTGCTGCTCAATGCCGCGCTCAAGGCCCGCGCGAGCCTGGTGGTGATGCCGCGCTTCGATCTGGTCGAGTTCCTGGAGAACATCCAGAACCACCGCGTCACCTACGCTTTCATCGCGCCGCCGGTGGCCGTGGCACTCGCCAAGCATCCGGTGGTGGAGAACTACGACCTCTCGTCGCTGGAGACCATCATGTCCGGTGCCGCCCCGCTCGACGACGAACTCGGCAAGGCCGTCGGCGCGCGCCTCGATGTCAACATGCTGCAGGGCTACGGCATGAGTGAGCTGTCGCCGGTGAGTCACCTGATCCCGGTGGACATGGGCGTGCTCGGCCTGCCGAAGCCGCCGCTGTCGTCGACCGGCTGGGCTGTACCCAACTCCGTGAACAAGATCGTCGATCCCGGTACCGGCGAGGAGATCGGGCTGCCGTCGGAGGGCTTGTCGGAGCCCGGCGAGCTGTGGATCTCCGGCCCCAACGTGATGGCCGGTTACCTCAACAACGACTCGGCCACCGCCGAGACCATCGATGTCGACGGCTTCCTGCACACCGGTGACATGGCGCAGGTCGACCCGACCGGCTGCGTCTACATCGTCGACCGGCTCAAGGAGCTGATCAAGTACAAGGGCTACCAGGTGCCGCCTGCCGAACTCGAGGCACTGCTGCTGACCCACCCGAAGATCGCCGACACCGCGGTGGTCGGCACCACCGACGCAGACGGTGAGGAGATCCCGAAGGCCTTCGTCGTCAAGCAGCCGGGCACCGAGCTCGACGAGGCCGAGGTGATGGAGTTCGTCGCGGCAAAGGTCGCCCCGTACAAGAAGGTTCGCGTGGTGGAGTTCATCGAGGCCATCCCGAAGTCGGCCTCGGGCAAGATCCTGCGCAAGGATCTCCGCAAGTAGTCCCCGCGCCCGCCGATGGCCGGTACCCCGCCCGCGGGTGCCGGCCATCGGTGTCTGCCCGGCCGCCCCGACCGGTCGGGACATAACGCGAGCGTGTGGGGGCTCTGTGAGAAACTGGCACGCATGAGCAACGGCACCCTCATCCTGATGCGTCATGGCGAGAGCGAATGGAACGCGTCCAACCAGTTCACCGGCTGGGTCGACGTGGCCCTCACCGACAAGGGCAAGGCCGAGGCGGTGCGCGCCGGGCAACTGCTCGTCGAGCACGACGTGCTGCCCGACATTCTCTACACCTCGCTGCTGCGTCGTGCGATCTCGACCGCACAGATCGCCCTCGACACGGCCGACCGCCACTGGATCCCGGTGACCCGCGACTGGCGCCTCAACGAGCGCCATTACGGTGCCCTGCAGGGCCTGAACAAGGCCGACACCCTGGAGAAGTACGGCCAGGAGCAGTTCATGCTGTGGCGTCGTAGCTACGACACCCCGCCGCCGAAGATCGAGCCCGACAGCGAGTACAGCCAGTCCGACGACCCGCGGTACGCCGATCTGGCCGAGGTCCCGCTGACCGAGTGCCTGCAGGACGTCGTCGTGCGGCTGGTGCCCTACTTCGAAGAGGTCATCGCCGCCGACCTGAAGGCCGGCAAGACCGTCCTGATCGCCGCACACGGCAATTCGCTGCGCGCCCTGGTCAAGCACCTCGACAAGATCTCCGACGCCGACATCGCCGAGCTGAACATCCCGACCGGCAACCCGCTGCGCTACGACCTCGACGAGAACCTCGAGCCGCTGAACCCGGGCGGGACCTACCTCGACCCCGAGGCCGCCGCCGCGGGTGCCGCCGCCGTCGCCGCACAGGGGCAGAAGTAGCCCGATATGTGAGCCGTAACACAATTGTCATGGCGTCGGTTGTGTGACGCGCGCTACATTGGGTCCATGGCAGATGTGGGGACACTGCGGATCGTGCATTCGCCTGCACGGGAACGCTACGAGGCGATTCTGAGCACCGACCCTGACGGCATGGGAGGTGACGAGACGGTCGGCTACGTCGACTACGTCTCCGAGACCTACCAGGTCGTGCTGACGCACACCGTGATCCCGGAGTACTACTCCGGGCGCGGCTATGCGGGGCAACTAGTCCGGGCGGTACTCGACGACATCCGGGGCAGCGGGAAGCAGGTCGTGCCGGTCTGCTCCTATGTCCAACGGTTCATCGAGCGGAATCCCGAGTACGCCGACATGGCGGTCGCGGTACCCCAGTGAGGGGTTCCGACACCGCCGATCGCCGATGGGTGGTCACCTGACGGTTGCTTGCGGCCCGGTGACGGGGGTCGTCGGCGTTCGTCGGGCCGCCCAACGCCGCGTGAACAACTGCCGAATAAACGCGACGAAAGTGTGTTCGCCGTTTCCGGGGTCGTAAGCTGCGTGTGTGAGCGCTGGATTCATTGTTGCGGCCGTCGCGGCGATCGTCCTGGCGCTTCTGTTCGGAATCGTGCTGGGTCGCAGTGACCGCACCGCCCGGTTGGCGGCGCGTCGTCGGCTCACCCGACATGCTCCTCGCGAGAGCCCGACTCCCGGTGTGCTGACGGAGGTCTCCGCCCCGGCGGCGGACACCGGAGTATTCGGAACCGATGCGCCCGTCCCCGCCGACCGTCCCCGTGAGGTCTCCGAGGGCGCGGCTCTGCGGGTGACCGATGTGGCGTCGGTCACCGCCGACGGCCGGATGACCAAGGCCGGTCTGCTCAGTCTGATCGTGCGGCACACCGAGGTGGGGGTCGCCGTCGTCGACAGCTACCGCGACGTGGTGCTGTACAACCATCGGGCCATCGAACTGGGCATCGTCAACGACCGGCTGCTCGCCGACCCGGTCTGGGATGCGGTCGTCTCCGTCCTCGAGACCGACGAGGACGAGCGCTTCGACTTCGTCCCGCCGATCTCCGCCCTCGGCTTTCTGGCCACCGGCCGGTCGTCGCGGCGTGGCGCCGAGTCGGTGCGATGCCTGGCCCGCCTGGTCGCCCAGGACGACGAGGAGTATGTCGTCATCTACGGCACCGACGACACCGAGAACATCCGCGTCGAGGCCACCCGCCGCGACTTCGTCGCCAATGTCTCCCACGAGCTCAAGACCCCGGTCGGTGCGATCAGCCTGCTCGCCGAGGCGCTCCTCGAATCCGCCGACGACGCCGACTCGGTCCGCCACTTCGGCCACCGTGTGGTCGCCGAGGCGGGCCGGATGGGCCGCATGGTCTCCGAGCTGATCGCGTTGTCCCGGCTCGAGGGCGGCGAGACCCCGGAGTTCACCGCCGTCGACGTCGACCAGCTGGTCGAGGACGCCGTCGAGGGGGCAGCGGTCGGTGCCGAGGCCGCCGGGATCACGTTGCGCTGCGACGACAAGATCGGGATCTCCATCTTCGGCGACCGGATGCTCCTGCTCACGGCATTGAGCAACCTGCTGGTGAACGCCATCGCGTACTCGCCGGCCAACACCACCGTGTCGCTGAGCCGACGGGTCACCGTCGCCGACGGTGTGCCGATGGTCGCGATCGCGGTCACCGACCGGGGGATCGGCATCCAGCCGAGCGACCAGCAGCGGGTGTTCGAGCGCTTCTTCCGCGTCGACAAGGCGCGGTCCCGGCACACCGGCGGCACCGGCCTGGGCCTGGCCATCGTCAAACACGTGGCGGCCACCCATCACGGGAACATCAATCTGTGGAGCCAGCCCGGAACCGGGTCCACCTTCACCCTGTCGATCCCCCAGGACGTGGGGGCCGATGACGCTGCGCAGGCGCAGATCGCATGAAAGCTAAGGAGTCTCACAGGTGACGCACGTACTGATCGTCGAGGATGAGGAGTCGTTGGCGGATCCGCTGGCGTTCCTCCTCCGCAAGGAGGGTTTCGAGGCGAGTGTCGTCAACGACGGCGCGCAGGCCCTTTCGACGTTCGAGCGCATCAGCCCCGACATCGTCCTGCTCGATCTCATGCTGCCCGGGATGTCGGGTACCGAGATCTGCAAGGCGTTGCGTGCGCGTTCCAGTGTGCCGGTGATCATGGTGACTGCCCGCGACAGCGAGATCGACAAGGTCGTGGGCCTCGAACTGGGCGCCGACGACTATGTCACCAAGCCGTACTCGGCTCGGGAGCTCATCGCGCGGATTCGGGCGGTGCTGCGGCGCGGCGGCGACGCGATGGACGAGGATCTCGCGATGTCGGTGCTCGAGGCCGGTCCGGTGCGGATGGACGTCGAACGGCACACCGTGGCCGTCAACGGAGATCCGATCACCCTGCCGCTCAAGGAGTTCGACCTCCTCGAATACCTGCTGCGCAATTCCGGCCGGGTGCTCACCCGCGGTCAGCTGATCGACCGGGTGTGGGGCGCGGACTACGTGGGCGACACCAAGACCCTCGACGTGCACGTGAAGCGTCTGCGTTCCAAGGTCGAACCCGATCCGGCGTCACCGAAGCATCTGGTCACCGTCCGCGGCCTGGGCTACAAGTTCGAGCCCTGAGCCTGCGCTCGTCGTCGGTTCGACCGTCGACGGCCGGTTGCCGATCAGGCGGGGAGTCTCGAATGCTGATTCCGGCAGCCTCGGACGGTGATTGGGCTGGGAGTCTCGAACGGTGATTCCGGCAGTCTCGAACGGTGATTGGGCGGGGAGTCTCGAATGCTGATTCCGGGAGCCTCGGACGGTGATTGGGCGGGGAGTCTCGAACGGTGATTGAGCCGGGACCGAGCGGAGCGAGGACCCGTGTCGAAATCTCTGGAGTGTGTGTTGGGGGGTGGCCACCTCGGGGGTGGTTGCGTTGGTGGGTTCGGCCGGCGGGGGTTTCGACTCGACTTGTCGCTGCGCTCCTCGTCGGCTCAACCATCGATGGACTGTTGGTGATCGGGTCGGGAGTCTCGAGTGCTGATTCCGGCAGTCTCGGACGGTGATTGAGCCGGGACCGAGCGGAGCGAGGACCCGTGTCGAAATCTCTGGAGTGTGTGTTGGGAGGTGACTGGGGTCTGGAGGTGGTGGCGTGTCGTTGTCGGCCGGCGGGGGTTTCGACTCGACTTGTCGCTGCGCTCCTCGTCGGCTCGACCATCGATGGACTGTTGGTGATTGAGCCGGGACCGAGCGGAGCGAGGACCCGTGTCGAAATCTCTGGAGTGTGTGTTGGGGGTGGCCACCTCGGGGTGGTTGCGTTGGTGGGTTCGGCCGGCGGGGGTTTCGACTCGACTTGTCGCTGCGCTCCTCGTCGGCTCAACCATCGTTGTTGGTGATCGGGCCTACTCGTCGTCGAGTTGCTCGTATTTGATGTCTGTCTCGCGGCGGGTGGTGGCCGCCGCGGTTGCGGGGTGAACGGCGATGAGTCCCAGCTGGGTTCGGCGACGGCACGCGTCGGCGAGGACGTCGTAGGCGGCCTGGCCGATCAGCTCGATCAGCTCCGGTGCGTAGGACTGCCACACCGCGGTGGCGCCGACATGCGCATCCGGCGATCCCGAGCAGTACCACTTCAGGTCGTGGCCGCCCTCACCCCAGCCGCGTCGGTCGTACTCGGTGATGGTGGTGCGCAGCACCTCGGTGCCGTCGGGGCGTTCCACCCAGTCCTGTTCGCGGCGTACCGGGAGCTGCCAGCACACGTCGGGCTTCACCGTCAGTGGTTCCAGGCCTTTGCGTAATGCCATGGCGTGCAGAGCACATCCCGGGCCACGCTCGAAGTCGGGCCGGTTGAGGAAGATGCAGGCACCCTTGTGGCGTCGCGTCTTGAGGGCGGGCTCGTCCTCCAGCTCGTCCTCGACGAGATACCCGCGCGGGCCGAGCGGGTCCTTGCCCGAACCCTTCTTGTAGAACTGCCAGTCCTTCTCGGTGAGCATGGACACGCCCTTGGCGAGGCGTTTGCGGTCGTCCTTGTCCGACAGATACGCGCCGTGGGAGCAGCATCCGTCGTCGTCACGTCCCTCCACGATCCCCTGGCATGCGGGCGTCCCGAACACGCAGGTCCAGTGCGAGAGCAGCCAGGTCAGGTCGGCCTTGACGACGTGGTCGGGATCGTCCGGATCACCGAACTCATACCATTCGCGCGGAAAGTCGAGATCGACTTCCGGCGCGGGCTTCATGCGCGCGATGGTCCGAGATGAGGGCACATCGACAACGGTAGCCCCAGAACGGGGCGAAGCTGCGGTCGGCGGGACCCATGCGCAGGTGTGCACCCGGCGACGCACTACCGTGTACACGTGCGCTTAGGAGTCCTCGACGTGGGCAGCAATACGGTCCACCTGCTTGTCGTCGATGCACATCGGGGCGGTCATCCGTCGCCGATGAGTTCAACCAAGTCGGTGTTGCGTCTGGCCGAGCACATCGACGGCAAGGGTCGCCTCGACGACGGGGCGGCCGAACGCCTCGTCGACTCGATCGGTGAATTCACCCACATCGCCACCACCTCCGGGTGTTCGCAGATGATGGCGTTCGCCACCTCCGCGGTGCGTGATGCCACCAACTCGGACGCGGTGCTGGCGCGGGTCGCCGCCAAGACCGGGGTGGAGGTGGAGGTGTTGTCGGGTCGCGACGAGGCCCGCCTCACGTCCCTGGCAGTGCGGCGCTGGTACGGCTGGTCCGCCGGCCGCATCCTGGCGCTCGACATCGGCGGCGGTTCGCTGGAAATGTCCAACGGAGTCGACGAGGAGCCCGACGTGGCGTTGTCGGTGCCGCTCGGCGCCGGCCGCGTGACCCGGGACTGGCTGCCCGACGATCCGCCGGACCGCCGTCGGATCGGGGTGCTGCGCGACTGGCTGGACGCCGAGCTGCGTCCTGTCGCCAAAGAGCTGCTGGAGCCGGGCAAACCGGATATCGCGGTCGCGACGTCGAAGACGTTCCGCAGCCTGGCCCGCCTGACCGGTGCGGCGCCGTCCGGGGCCGGACCGCGCGTCAAGCGCACCCTCACCGCGAGTGGTCTGCGCCAGCTGATCGCCTTCATCTCTCGGATGACCCGGTCCGATCGCGCCGAGCTCGAAGGGGTCAGCGCCGATCGCTCCGGACAGCTCGTCGCCGGTGCGCTGGTCGCCGAGGCGGCGATGCGGGCACTCGGTGTCGATACACTGGAGATCTGTCCGTGGGCGTTGCGTGAAGGCGTGATCCTTCGTCGACTCGACGCCGAGCCGGCCGACCTGACGGATCCGGTGGTCGCGGGCAGCGGGGGCAGCGGAAGCGCCGGGGGCAGAGACGCACGCTGACGTGGCCTGCGGCACCCCGGCACGACCTGAAGGACGGAGAGCGCACAGCCATGGCGAATGATCCCGGGAAGCAAGATTCGGGGCCCGACTCGCGGCCGATCTCGGTGTCCGAGTTGTTGGCGCGGTCCCAGTCCGGTGACGCGGCGTCGAGCACCACATCGGGTGGTCGTGAGGGCCGCGGACGTCGGCGTGCCGGCCGGTCGGGCGCGGTCTCGGTGTCGGAGCTGACCGGCGAGATCCCGACCATCACGAGCGCACCGTCGGACACCGACGATCAGGTTGGCGATTCGACCGTCGCCACCTCTGTGCCCACCGCCCCGAGTGTGCCCACCGCCCCGAGTGTGCCCACCACCCCGAGTGCGCCCACCACCCCGAGTGCGCCCACCACCCCGAGTGCGCCCACCACCCCGAGTGCGCCCACGGTGGGCACACCGACCGCCTTCCCGCGGTCGGGTGATCCGGTCGCGCGTCGCATCGCCGACACCCGTCCGCAGCCCGACCCGTCCCCGTTCGCACCGCCGACCTCGGGATACACCGCCAGCGGGATGCCCGGGTTCGCGCCGCCGCCCACGCGTGACTTCCACTCCGGTGACGTCGCCGATCGCCTGAGCACCGGCTCCGCCACCGATCAGGGGGCCGACGACTCGTCGAACGAGGTCACCGGGATCATCCCGGTGGTCGCCGACACCGAGCCGGTGGCCGCCGACGCCGCCGAGGGAAGTCGTTTCGGCGAGGTGATGGACGACTTCGACGCCTACCGTAACTTCGCCGACGTCGAGGTCCCGGACGAGGAGCCCAAGAAGAAGCGCGGCTGGTTCTCGCGGCGCAAGAAGGCTGACGCCGCGCCGTCGCGTGCGGCGGCCGCCAAGGAGACCGCGACGCCGGCAGCGGCACCGATCGCCGTGCCGGTGACCACACCCGAGCCGGCCACCCACCCGGCCGCCGAGGCCGATGTGGTCCCCGACGACACCACTGCGCCGTCGTCGGAACCGCACGGCGCGACGTCGGTCGCCCCAGAAGCCCGAACCCCCGCTGCCCGAACCCCCGCTGCCCGAACCCCCGCTGCCGAGGAGGTGAACGCCGGCGAGGTCACCACCGCCATCCCGCCGGTCACCGACACCCCCCACGAGCCGGCGGATACCGACGACGAGGCGAACGCGCCGACGCCCGACGGGCTCGGGACGGCACCCGTCGGTGCCACCGTCGAGTCGGACGACCCGGATTTCGCCGAGAACGTCGAGACCTATCGGGGTGCCGACCTCACCGACACCGCAGCACTGGTCACGGCAGCATCGGACACCGCAGTGTCGGACACCGCAGTGTCGGACACCGCAGTGTCGGACACGCCAGCATCCGACACCGCAGCATCCGACACCGCTGCAGCGGAGGCCGGATCGGCGGACACGACCGCAGCCGTGACTGCCGGCGACGCGGGTGAGGACACAGCGATGATGTCCCTCGCCGATCTCGAGGACGACGGGTCCGCCGACACCGAACATCGCACCGATACCGCCCCGGTGACATCGAAGGCCGAGCTGCGGGCCGAGGCGAAGGCGGCGAAGCAGGCCGCCAAGGCGGAGAAGGCCAAGGCGGACAAGGCGGACAAGGCGGACAAGGCCGGGAAGCCTGAACGGTCACCCGCGCTGGCCTGGCTCGCCCTGATCGGCGAGGTCGTGGCCGGCCTCGCCGTCGGCGTC
This sequence comes from Gordonia sp. NPDC003376, assembly GCF_053589235.1. Taxonomy (NCBI): domain Bacteria; kingdom Bacillati; phylum Actinomycetota; class Actinomycetes; order Mycobacteriales; family Gordoniaceae; genus Gordonia; species Gordonia sp. NPDC003376. Next base: position 52,604 of record NZ_JBSFRM010000004.1, read on the forward strand.
GGCCTGTTCTGGGGCTTCACCGAACTGTGGCGCTGGAATGTCTACTTCGCGCTGGTGCTGGCCGTGCTGGTGATCTTCGGCATCGTCACGTTCTCGCATCTGGTACGCAAGTCCAGCGACCTGGTCACCACGTTGTTGGCGCTCGCGGTCGGACTGATCGTCACCATCGGTCCGCTCGTCCTGCTGGCGACGTGACCCCACCCTCCGGCATCTTCTCCGCCGCCCGTCCGATGGCCGACATCCCGATCGGCCTGTCCACGGCCTCGGTCTATCCGCAGAACACCGAGGCCGCCTTCGGGTATGCCGCCGAACTCGGCTACGACGGTGTGGAACTGATGGTCTGGGGCGACCCGGTCAGCCAGGACATCCGCCACATCGAGTATCTGTCGGAGCGATATCAGGTGCCGGTGTTGTCGGTGCACGCGCCGTGCCTGCTGATCTCGCAACGCGTGTGGGGCCGTGATCCGCTCCGCAAGCTCGCGCGCTCCGCCGAGGCCGCCGAGATCCTCGGCGCCTCGGCCGTCGTCGTCCATCCCCCGTTCCGGTGGCAGCGCGAGTACGTCGAGGCCTTCGACGACACCGTCGGTGAGCTGTCGGAGTCCAGCGGGGTGGCCGTGGCGGTGGAGAACATGTTCCCGATGCGCGCGGACCGGCTGTTCGGGGCGGGGGAGCGGTCGGCGCAGCGAATGGCCCGACGCGGTGGCGGCCCCGGCGCGTCGATGTCGGCGTTCGGCAAGTCCATCGACCCCACCGACGACGGTTACGGCCACTACACCCTCGATCTGTCGCATTCGGCGACCGCCGGCACCGACGCCCTCGGCCTCTACGACCGCATGGGGACCAACCTCTCGCATCTGCACCTGGCCGACGGGTCCGGCGCCGCCCACGACGAACACCTCATCCCCGGGGACGGAACGCAACCGTGCGCCGAGGTGTGCCGGCGGATCGCGCAGAGCGAATTCGCCGGGGCGGTGATCCTCGAGGTCACCACGTCGGCGGCGCGAACCAGGCCCGAGCGGCGCGCGATGCTGGCGCGTTCGCTAGATTTTGCGCGACAGCATCTCAAACGTGAGGCGAGTCGCGCCGGCTAGTGCGGCGTCCGGCCGCCCGGACACAGGGCATGGCGGAACGGCACGACCGTCGGTACGCGATGCCGTCGGAAGGTGACATGAGCGACAAGCTGACCGCATTGCTGGACCTCACCCGGGTCGGCGAGGTCCGGACCGACGGTGAGTTCCCGGAGCTCACCTACACCACCGTCATCGATCCGGCGTTCACCATCGGCCCCAAGGTGCACGGCGGGTCGATGCAGATGATCGTCGCACGTGCCGCCCGTCGCGCCGCGGACGACTTCGACAGGACATCCGGAGAGGCGGCGTCGGCCCCGTCCGACATCGTGCCGGTGGCCATTGCCAGCGACTTCCTGTCGGCGCCGGACCCCGCCGAGGTCACCCTGACCGTGTCGTTGCGCAAGCGCGGGCGACAGGTGACGCTGATGCGCGTCGACCTCGCGCAGAACGGTCGCACCATGGTGTCCTCGTCGGTGACCCTTGCCCGTCACGACCACGGCACCCCGCATCATTCGGCTCCGACGCTGCTCGACGCCACCCCGGTCACCCCACCCGACGGCGGCATCGACGTGCACCACTCGCCGGTCGGCAAGGTCGTCCACCTCGGGGCCGCGCTGGACTTCGTCCTCGACGCCGACTCCTTCCCCGTGGTCCGGGGGGAGCGTGGTGAGCCGGTGGTGCGCGGCTGGACCCGACCCAAGGAGGTCGAACCCGACGCCGACTTCGCCGTGCTGGTCTGCGACATCTCGCCGCCGGTGGTGATGAACCTCGCCCTGTTCGGCTGGGCGCCGACGGTGCAGCTGACCACCTACATCCGACGTGATCCGGCGCCCGGATGGCTGCGATTCGTGGCGACGAGCACTGAGGTCGGGCCCGGGATGTTCGAGGAGGACCACCTCGTGGTGGACTCGACGGGGACGGTCGTCGCGCAGTCGCGGCAGCTCGCCCTCATCCCGGCCGAACACAATTCGAAGTGACCGGCATCGCCGGCGGACCGGCCGGGCCCTTGCACAACAGACCATCAAGCAGAAAGGCTGTTCACTCGTGACCGAACGCATCGCCATCGTCGGGGGCGGCAAGATCGGCGAGGCGCTCCTCGCCGGACTCATCGGATCGGGCAAACCCACCAAGGACCTCGTCGTCGTCGAGCGGGTCCCGGCGCGGGCCACCGAGATCGCCGACGAGTACGGGGTGCTGGTCACCGACGACGTGACCGTGGCGGCCGAGTCCGCGCAGTTCGTGTTCCTCGCAGTCAAGCCCGACGATGTCGAGCCGGTGCTGCGCAAGCTGGCCGCTGCCGACGACACCGCCGACACCGAGCGCGTCACCGTCTCCCTGGCCGCAGGAGTCACCCTCGCCCGCTGCGAGAAGCTGTTGCAGGCCGGATCGCCGGTCATCCGGGTCATGCCCAACACACCGATGCTGGTCAACGAGGCCATGTCGGCGGTGTCGGCGGGACGCCACGTCGACGAGGGGCAGCTCCGTGCGGTCACCCGCCTGCTGGAATCGGTCGGTCGCGTCGCGGTGGTGCCGGAGAAGCAGATGGACGCGGTCACCGCGGTGTCCGGCTCGGGGCCGGCGTATGTGTTCCTGATGGCCGAGGCGCTGATCGACTCGGGCGTCACACTGGGCCTGACGCGCGCCCAGGCCACCGAGATGGCCGTGCAGACCATTCGGGGTGCGGGCATCCTGCTCAGCGATTCCGGCCTGTCCCCGGTGGATCTGCGGGCTGCGGTCACCTCGCCGGGTGGGACCACCGCAGCGGCCGTCCGTGAGCTCGAGTCCCACGGGTTCCGGGGCGCCTTCTACGCCGGTACCCAGGCTGCCGCAGACGTCTCCGCACGGGCTGGACGTCGAGTGGACGTTGAGGGTTAGGGTCCACGACGCGGCCTCGGCCGAATCCCACAATTAGTGGTCAAGATCGAGGTGACCACAGTATCTTGTGGTCAGACTCGTCAAATCGCCCAAATCTTGGCCACTCCCGTCGCTTTTTTCACACCAGCCACGCTAAGCTTCTCCAAGCACGTGCGTGTCTGATGTCCGCCGGAGGGGAAGCCGGCGGCCGCGACACGTGCTCCGGAGGTATGAGAATTTCATGGCACCTGCAGAGACCCCAGGAGATAGGCCGGCCGCGGTGAGCAGCACGGCGTCCGGCTCGCAGTTCCTCACCGTCGCCGAGGTCGCCTCGCTGATGCGTGTGTCCAAGATGACGGTCTACCGTCTCGTGCACAGCGGCGAACTGCCCGCCGTCCGCGTGGGCCGCTCGTTCCGCGTTCACGCCAAGGCGGTGCACGACTACCTCGAGACCTCGTACTTCGACGCAGGCTAGTCCTCCGGGACGGTTCGCGTCGGGGTGCGAAGCCCTCGTCCGGCACGGCCGGATCTCGTCCGACACGCGGTTGTGTCGGAGGCGATCCCGCCGTGCCGTCGTCGTCTCGCGGGCGATTCGCGGCACTTCGCGGGGGGTGATTTCTGTTCGGCAGAGGCGGCCGGTAGTGTTGACGGTTGCGTACCGGTGAACGCGGCTTGCACGCGTGGTCACGACCTGCCGGTCACAGAACATTGCATTGAAGTGAGGAAGCACCCCGATGGGCTCAGTGATCAAGAAGCGCCGCAAGCGCATGTCGAAGAAGAAGCACCGCAAGCTGCTGCGTCGCACCCGGGTGCAGCGTCGCAAACTCGGTAAGTGAGCCGACTCGGGTTCTGAGCCGACCCGGCCCCGTCCGGGTCCGGCTCACCCACGAGTCCGTGTTCAGGGCGCCTCCACCTCGGGTGGGCGCCCTTTCGCGTTCACCGGGTCCGGTGGACCATGTACGCCGGGCGCTCGATCCGGCCGGTGGCCGTACCGTCCGGGTGCTGCTCGCCGTCGATCCGGATGCCCTAGCCTGGTGCCCATGGCAGACGCGTCCGAACACCGGCCCCGGACAGTCCTCGTCACCGGGGCGTCGACGTTCCTCGGCGGCTATCTGGTGGCGCGGCTCGCGAACAATCCGGATATCGCACGGGTGATCGCGGTCGACTCCCGTGTGCCGCGCAAGGACCTCATGCGCCGGATGGGTCGTGCGGAGTTCCTGCGCATCGACATCCGACGCCCCGCGATCGCCAAGGCCATCGCCAACTGCAACGTCGACACCGTCGTGCACGCCGCCACCTCGATCATGGACACCGCGCCACACTCGACGGCGATCAAGGAGTTCAACCTGCTCGGCGCGATGCAGGTGTGTGCCGCCGCGCAGCGCAGTCCCTCGGTCAAGCGGCTCGTCCTGCGGTCGACGGCGATGGTCTACGGCGCCAGTTCCGGCGATCCCTCGCATTTCTCCGAGGAGATCCCCGCCAAGCGCGAGCCCACCCGCGGGTACGGCCGTGACCTGCTCGACGCCGAGGGGTATGTCCGCGGACTGGGTCGTCGGCGACAGGACATCGACGTCACCATCGTGCGTCCGCAGGCCATGCTCGGGCCGCGGATCAACACCCGGATGGGGTCGTATCTCTCCCTGCCCGTGGTGCCCACCGTGATCGGCTTCCAGCCGCGCCTGCAGTTCCTGCACGAGGAGGACGCCCTCGCCGCGATGGAACATGCCACGCTCGCCGGCAAGGTCGGCACGTTCAACGTCGCCGCCGACGGCGTCGTCACGCTCACCCAGGCGATCCGGCGGATCGGTCATCTCGAGCTCCCGGTGCCCAGTCAGCTGCTCGCGCCGATCACCGGCGTGCTGCAGGACCTGCGATCGGCCAAGCTGCGGAGTTCGCAGACCGACTTCCTCACCTACGGTCGGGTTCTCGACACCACCCGCATGCGGACCGAGTTCGGGTTCGCGCCGCGGTACACGACGCTGGAGACCCTCGACGACTTCGTCGCGCGCAGCGGGGTCACCCCGCTGATCGAGCCCGGGGCGTGGCGGGGTCTCGAGAAGCGGATCGTCTCCGCGGCATTACAGCTGAGATGAGACTCGGTCATCTCGGACGTTTGTGGAGTCCCCTGTGCAGAGGGCCTGTCGGCGCCGTACTATTGAGAGCCAGACCGGTGCGGAGTGATTGCGTACATCACCTGAGACCCGATTCGGTAACCAAGATCACTGTGGGGGTGACGAGGTAGTGGGTGGACCCATCCCTGAGACACGCACCGCCAAGGTCATTCAACTCTATGCAAGCCCTGACGTCCGTCGCCCTACGACCGGCGTCGACGCCGGGAGAGAGCGACATCCCAGCCAGCACGGGGTCTCCCGGACGGCGCGAAAGGTCGAGCCGGCCGGGCATCCCAACACCGACGGATTCGGGATCACACCGGCATCGGTGACACCGATCAGTGATGAGGTCGTCGTCGACGAGACACTGGGAGCAGAACATCGGCCGGTCCGTTCCTCACCGTTGTTCAGTTTCGGTGGAGTTCGCGGGGCCGTGGCCGATACCCTCACTGCCACAGCCGGTTTCATTCGTGAGCGGATGACCGGTGACTACGAGGTGGACGACTTCGGATTCGATCCGCATTTCACCGATGCGGTCTGGTTTCCGGCGATCCGGCAGATCTACGAGAAGTGGTTCCGGGTCGAGGTGTCCGGGGTGGAGAACCTGCCCCGCGAGGGCGGTGCGTTGCTCGTCGCCAACCACGCCGGCTCCATCCCGGTGGACGCGATCATGACCTCGCTGGCCGTGCGCGACAACCATCCGACCGGCCGGTATCTGCGAATTCTTGCCGCCGACATGGCATTTGACTCTCCCGGTGTGGGTGAGGTGGCGCGCCGGATCGGCGCCACGCTCGCGTGCGCCCAGGACGCCGACCGCCTACTCCGTCAGGGCGAGCTCACCGCGGTGTGGCCGGAGGGCTACAAGGGGATCGGCAAACTGTACAAGGACCGCTACAAGTTGCAGCGGTTCGGCCGGGGCGGATTCGTGACCACGGCGCTGCGGAATGCGGTTCCGATCATTCCGGTGTCCATCGTCGGATCCGAGGAAATCTATCCGATGATCAGCGATCTCAAACCGTTGGCGCGCATTCTCGGAATGCCCTATATTCCGATCACCCCGACATTTCCGTGGCTCGGCCCGCTCGGTTTGGTCCCGCTGCCGTCCAAGTGGCACATCCATTTTGGTCGTCCGATCGAGACGGGGGGATATGACGAGTCCTCCGCCGACGACCCGATGGTGGTCTTCGATCTGACCGATCACGTCCGCGAGGAAATCCAGCAGACCCTGTTCCGGATGCTCAGCCGGCGCGGAAGCGTGTATTTCGGCTGACCTGCGCTGTTCGGATCGCGTCGATCGTTTCGGTTGACCCCATTCGCTTTTCGGTGTGGGCGTCGGTGCCGAGCGCTAGTCTCGTCACCATACGGTGTCACGATGCAGGGAGGAATCGGATGCGGGCAGTGGTCTGTCATCAGGGAGAGCTGACCGTCGAGGAGCTCGACGCACCACAACCCGGCAAGGGTGAGATGGTGCTGCGCGTGCGGCGCGCCGGGATCTGCGGGTCGGACCTGCATGCGCGCCGCTGCTGCGATGACACCGCCGACGCGGCACAGGAGGTCGGCTACAACGATTTCATGCGTTCTGCGCAGTCTGTGGTCATGGGACACGAGTTCGTCGGCGAGGTGGTCTCCTACGGGCCCGGATGCCGCAAGAAGTGGGCGCCGGGAACCAGGGTGGTGGCGCTGCCGATGGTCCGGGGGGAGCACGGCCCGCAGCTGACCGGACTCTCCCGACTCGCCCCCGGCGCCTACGCCGATTTCGTGGTGACCAGCGAGGACATGACGATCGAGGTGCCCGACGGGGTGTCCCTCGACGCCGCCGCGCTCACCGAGCCGATGGCGGTGGCCTACCACGCGGTGCGTCGCGGTGACGTCGGACGACGCGACGTTGCCGTGGTGATCGGTTGTGGCCCAATCGGTCTGGCCGTCATCTCGGTCTTGAAGGCGACCGGTGTGCGGACCGTCGTCGCCTCCGACCCGTCCGCCGGGCGTCGTGATCTCGCCCGTCGCGTCGGCGCCGACATCGTGGTCGATCCCGCCATCGACTCCCCGTGGGACGTCGCCGTGGCGAAGGGGAAGTACGTCGCGAACGTCGATCAACTCTTCGGGGCGGCCTTCGACGGCATGCGCACCCTGCGCCGCATCCCGCTGGTGCCGTGGGCGTCGATGTTCCACCTCGCCGACCGCCTCGGGGCCACCCCGACGGGACCGGTGGTGTTCGAGTGCGTCGGCGTACCAGGCATGCTCGATCACGTGATGTCCGGTGCGCCGCTGCGTTCGCGGATCGTGGTGGTGGGCGTCTGCATGGAGGCCGACCACATCCGGCCGGTGGTGGGCATCAACAAGGAACTCGACCTGCGGTTCGTCTTCGGCTACGACCCGGCGGAGTTCCACGACACCCTGCACCTGATCGCCGACGGCAAGGTGGACGTGACGCCGCTGGTCACCGCCACCGTCGGCCTCGACGGCGTGGCGAACGCCTTCGAGGCGCTCGGTTCGGCCGAACACCACGCGAAGGTGCTGATCGACCCGACGTCGACGGTGACGACCCTGTAGGCCGTGGGTTCGGCGGCCTCAGTGCCCCCGGAACGGCCTCAGTGCCCCCGGAACGGCCTCAGCGACCCCGGAGCAGCCGCACCGCGGCCGCGGCACCGCCACCGGCGGCACCCACCACCAGGGCGCCACCGACGCCGTACTTGGCGGCCTTGCGGGCGGTGCGGAAGTCATACATCTCCCAGCCGCGCACCTTGGCCACGTCGCGCAGGTCGGCGTCGGGATTGATCGCCACCGCCGTGCCCACCAGTGAGAGCATCGGCACGTCGTTGTGGGAGTCGGAGTAGGCGGTGCACCGCTTGAGGTTCAAGCCCTCGCGAATGGCCAACGCGCGCACCGCATGTGCTTTGCCGGGGCCATGCAGGATGTCGCCGACGAGGCGCCCGGTGAACACCCCGTCCTTGCTCTCGGCGACCGTTCCCAGCGCGCCGGTCAGGCCCAGCCGGTCGGCGATCGTCTGGGCGAGTTCGACCGGCGTCGCGGTGACCAGCCACACCTGCTGCCCGGCGTCGAGATGCCGCTGCGCGAGCGCTCGCGTGCCCGGCCAGATCTTGTCGACGATGTACTCGTCGTAGATCTCCTCGCCGAGCTCCGCCAGCTCCGACGTCGACCGCCCCGCGATGAAGCTCAGCGCCTTCTCGCGGCCCTCGGCCACGTCGTCGGCGTTCTCCTTACCGGTGATCCGGAACTTGGCCTGGGACCACGCGAAGTCCAGCACGTCGGAGTACGAGAAGTACTTGCGGGCGGCGAGCCCCCGGGCGAAATGCACGATCGAGGCGCCTTGGACCAGGGTGTTGTCGACGTCGAAGAAGGCCGCGGCGGTCAGGTCACGCGGGGCGTCGGGGTCGTCGACCACCGGTGGCCCGGCGCGCAACGCGGCCACCGCGGCGCGGGCGCTGGCCTCACCGGCAAGGGTCTGCCGCAGTTCCTGGGCGGTCTGCCGGAACCGGCCGCCCGCGGCGCTCGCGCGCTCGGCGATCCAGGCGGTCACCCGGCTGCTCTCGTCCTCCTCGGCGGTGTCGGAGTCGTCGGCAGCGGAGTCGTCGGGAGCGGAGACGGCGTCGTCGTCGGACACCACCCCACCGTCGACACGTTCGGCGTGCGCCTCCCAGTCCTCGGCGGAGGGGCCCTCCTCGGTCTCGGCCGGCCCGGCGTCGCCGATCACGGCCCCACCGGACACGTTCTCCGCGGCCACATCCGGATCCGGGCGGACGTCTCCCGGATTCGCGTCACCATCAGCGGTCACACCCACAGTTCACACCTCCATGACGGCCCGTCGGCGGGCTGTTGGGGCTCGACGAGTACAGCCTAGCCGGGGTGTCAGACTGTTCTGGCGAGCAACCAACATCGAACGGGAGAACGCCCATGTCGATCACCCTGCTGAGCCGCGACGGCTGCGCGGCCTGCCGGACCGCCGCCGCCGATCTGCGCCGGATCTGCACCGAGCTGGGCACCGATTTCGAGACCGTCGACGTCGACGCCGCGGCGACCGACGGCGACCGGGAACTGCGCGCCGAATACGGCGACCGGTTGCCGGTGGTGTTGCTCGACGGTGAGGAACACAGCTACTGGGAGGTCGACGAGCCCCGGCTGCGCGCCGATCTGGCCGCCCGCGCCGCCCACTGAGGCCTGATCGGACGGCCGGGCCGGGGTGGGCGCGGCGGGCATTGTGCACCGGTATACGCTGATCCGCAACCAGGGGTCCGGTGGCCTCCTCCGGCCGCGCGGAACGGTGAAAGTGGGTGTGCGGGAATGAGCGTCAACTCGACGACGGGTGCCATCCCGCAGCCGTCGGTGGCCCGCCTGGCCACCTATCTGCACGTCCTGCGCGCATTCTCCCAGCGCGGCGTGGTGCTGGCCTCCAGCCGCCAGCTCGCGACCGCGGCCGGGGTCAACCCGGCGATCCTCCGCAAGGACCTGTCCTACGTCGGCGCCAACGGTGTTCGCGGTGTCGGCTACGACGTGGGCAAGCTCACGGCCCGGATCTCGATCGCCCTGCACACCGACAACGACCAGACGGTCGCCCTCGCCGGTGCCGGCCGACTCGGCCGGGCGCTGCTCGACCACACCGGTCTCGGCCGAGGCTTCCGGGTGGTGGCCCTCTTCGACGACGATCCGGCGGTCATCGGCCGGGGGCTGGCCCCTCAGTCGCCCGTGGTGGTCCCACTCACCGACATCGAGAAGGTGTGCACGGATCCGACGGTCGGACCGATCGAGATCGGGGTGGTGGCCACACCTGACGAGCAGGCGCAGGCCGTCGCCGACGCCTTCGCGGCGGTGGGGGTGCGGCAGCTGCTCAACGTCACGCAGATCACCTTGTCCACGGACTCTGATGTCGTCGTCCGACAGGTTGATCTAGCCTTGGAACTACAGGTGTTGGCATTTCAGGCGTCGCGTGTCCCGATGGGGTCCCGCAACGCAGGTGAACTGCGTGCAGTGGTGGACCGGTAGGTGAAGAAAACGGTGACGACGTGAGTGTTTTGTTGTTCGGTGTCTCGCATCGGAGTGCGCCCGTGGAGGTGCTCGAGCGGATCTCGGTCTCCGAGCACGACCGCCCGAAGCTGATCGACGACCTCCTGTCGTCGCAGGCGATCTCCGAGGCGATGCTGGTCTCGACCTGCAACCGCATCGAGATCTACGCGGTGGTCGACGCCTTCCACCCGGCTCTCGAGGCGGTGGGAACGGTCATCGGCGACCACTCCGGGCTGACCGTCAACGAGCTCACGCCCCACGCGTACGTGCGCTACTCCGAGGCCGCGGTCGAGCACCTGTTCACCGTCGCCGCAGGCCTCGACTCGCTCGTCGTCGGCGAGCAACAGATCCTCGGCCAGATCCGCAACGCCTACCTCGACGCCGACTCCAACCACAGCGCCGGCACCGTGCTGCACGAACTGGCCCAGCAGGCGCTGCGCGTCGGCAAGCGGGTGCACAGCGAGACCGGCATCGACCGCGCCGGTGCATCGGTGGTGTCGGTGGCCCTGCACCGCGCCGGACAGCTCCTGGAGAGCGCAGGGGTGTCCCGGGCACGCTCGGCGGTTGTCGTCGGAGCCGGCGCGATGGGTGGCCTGGCCACCGCGCACCTCGCCCGCGAGGGCGTCGCGCGGATGACCGTGGTCAACCGCACGGTCGCCAACGCCGAGCATCTGGCGGGCAACATCGCCGCCAACCACGGCATCGCGGTGTCGGGTGTCGGATTCGCCGATCTGCCCGCCGCGATGGCCGACGCGGACATCGTCGTCGCGTGTACGGGTTCGGTCGGCTCGGTGATCGGGGTGGGCGACGTGCACTCGGCGCTGGCGGCCCGCGGACGTACCGAGGACGCCGACAAGCCGCTGGTCATCTGTGACCTGGGTCTGCCCCGCAACGTCGACCCGGCCGCGGCGCGCCTGCCCGGCGTGCACGTGGTGGACATCGCGGGACTGCGCGGCGACGCCGGCGCCAAGGCCGCCGAGGACGACACCCTGGCGGCCCGTTCGATCGTCGCCGGCGAGCTCGCCGACTACCTCACCGCGCAGCGTCAGGCCGAGGTCACCCCGACCGTCGCCGCGCTGCGTCAGCGCGCCGCCGACGTCGTCGAGGCCGAGATCCTGCGCCTCGAGGCCAAGCTGCCCGGACTCGACGACCCGCAGCGCGACGAGGTCGCCAAGGCCGTGCGCCGCGTCGTCGACAAGCTGCTGCATGCGCCGACAGTGCGCGTCAAACAGCTCGCCTCCACGCCGAACGGCGACCACTACGCCGAGGCGCTGCGTGAGTTGTTCGAGCTCAAGCCCGGGTCGGTGGAGGCGGTGTCGGCTCCCGAGGGCCGGCGCGGTGTCGCCGACACCGACCGGGATTCCACCGAACAGGGAGAACGGTGACCAAGCCCACTGACCGGGACGTCATTCGCGTCGGCACCCGCGGGTCGCTGTTGGCCCGCACCCAGACGCAGACCATCGTCGATGCGCTGATCGCGGCAGGCCATCCGGCCGAGCCGGTGATCATCCGGACCGCCGGTGACGATTCGGCGGCACCGGTCGCCGAGATCGGCGTCGGCGTATTCACCACGGCCATCCGCAACGCGCTCCACGCCGGCGAGATCGACGTCGCCGTGCACTCGTACAAGGATCTGCCCACCGCACCCGATCCGGGTCTGGTGATCGCGGCCGTCCCGCTGCGTGAGGATCCCCGAGATGCCCTGGTCAGCAGGGATGGCAAGGTCCTCGGCGAGCTCCCGTCGGGCTCGGTGATCGGGACCTCGGCCCCGCGACGGGCGGCGCAGCTTAGAGCATTGGGTCTCGGTTTGGAAATCCGCCCCCTAAGAGGCAACCTTGATTCTCGGTTGGGCAAAGTCGCAGATGGTGAACTCGATGCAGTCGTCGTCGCGCGAGCCGGGCTCGTACGAATCGGAAAGGCCGATGTGGTCACCGAGGCGTTCGATCCGGTGGTCCTGTTGCCGGCACCGGCACAGGGCGCGTTGGCCGTGGAGTGCCGCTCCGACGATGCCGAACTGGTGAGAACCCTCGCCGAGTTGGACGACGCGTCCACCCGCGCATCGGTCGACGCCGAACGGGCAGTGCTTGCGACCCTCGAGGCCGGATGTACTGCACCGATCGGGGCGATCGCCGAGGTGGTCGAGTCGCTCGATGACGACGGGCGCATCATCGCCGAACTGTCGCTTCGCGCGGCAGTGGCGGCCGAGGACGGATCCGATGTGATCCGCGCCTCGGTGGTGGGTCCGGTCGAACGCGCCGATCAGCTGGGTAGGGAACTCGCGGCCGAACTGCTGGAACTGGGAGCGGGCGAACTCGTCGACACTCCCTAGTTCCGGCAAGGAACTGCAGCCCTCCGCATGTGAGGGCAGGAGAGTGCGAACGCATGAGCCGTACGACGAAGAAGGCCAATCCGGGACGGATTCTGTTCGTGGGATCCGGACCCGGGGACCCAGACCTGCTGACCGTGCGGGCGCGGAGCGTCATCACCTCCGCGACCACCGCCTACGTCGATCCCGACGTCCCGGCCACCGTGGTCGCGATGATCGGTGCCGACCACCGCGAACAACCCGCCGACGACCAGCGCCGATCGACGGCCAAGGCCAAGAAGGACCAGGCCGCCAGAGATCACGCCGCCAAGGATCAGGCGAAAGCCGACGCCGCCACGTCCGACGACGCCACCTCGTCGGCCGCGACCGGGTCCGATCTCACGGCCCCCGACGTCAAGGCACCTGATGTCCAGGCCGACAGACCCGCCGAGGAGACCGAGGACCAGATCGTCCGTCCGGCGCTCGGTGACCCCACCGAGGTCGCCAAGACCCTGGTCGCCGCCGCCAAGGCCGGTGACGACGTGGTCCGGGTGGTCTCGGGTGATCCGCTGACCACCGATTCGGTGCTCGCCGAGGTCAACGCCGTGGCCCGGACCTCGGTGACCTTCGAGGTGCTGCCCGGCCTGCCCGCCGCATCGGTGGTGCCCAGCTATGCCGGCATGCCGCTCGGCTCGCGGCACACCGAGGCCGATGTCCGCGCCGAGGGCGTGGACTGGGCGGCGCTGGCCGCCGCACCGGGCCCGCTGGTGCTGCACGCGACGTCGGGTCATCTGGCCGAGACCGCGAGCGCGCTGACCGAGCACGGCCTGGCCCCGCAGACGCCGGTCGCGATCACGATCAACGGCACCACCTGTGCACAGCGCACCATCGAGGCCACCCTCGCCACGCTCAACGAGCAGGGCAATGCGCTGACCGGCCCGCTGATCCTGACGATCGGTCAGGTCGTCACCCAGCGCGGCAAGCTCTCCTGGTGGGAGTCGCGTGCTCTGTACGGCTGGACCGTGCTGGTGCCGCGCACCAAGGACCAGGCCGCCGACATGAGCGAGCGTCTGGTCAGCCACGGCGCCATCCCCAAGGAGGTCCCGACCATCGCGGTCGAGCCGCCGCGCAGCCCCGCGCAGATGGAGCGGGCGGTCAAGGGCCTGGTCGACGGCCGCTACCAGTGGGTGGTGTTCACCTCCACCAACTCGGTGCGCGCGGTGTGGGAGAAGTTCGCCGAGTTCGGTCTGGACGCCCGGGCCTTCTCCGGCGTCAAGATCGCCTGCGTCGGTGAGGCCACCGCCGCCAAGGTGCGGGCCTTCGGGATCAACCCCGAGCTGGTGCCGTCGGGGGAGCAGTCCTCGCTCGGACTGCTCGAGGACTTCCCGCCGTACGACGACGTCTTCGACCCGGTGGACCGAATCCTGTTGCCGCGCGCCGATATCGCCACCGAAACCCTCTCCGAGGGGCTGCGTGAGCGTGGGTGGGAGATCGACGACGTGACCGCCTACCGCACCGTGCGGGCCGCTCCGCCGCCCGCTCAGACCCGCGAGATGATCAAGACCGGCGGCTTCGACGCCGTGTGCTTCACCTCCAGCTCCACCGTCCGCAACCTGGTCGGTATCGCCGGAAAGCCGCACGCGCGCACCATTGTTGCCTGTATCGGGCCCAAGACTGCCGAGACCGCAACGGAATTCGGATTGCGCGTCGACGTGCAGCCGGAGAACGCCTCGGTCACCGAGCTGGTCGATGCGCTGGCCGAGCACGCCGCCCGGCTGCGTGCCGAGGGTGCGCTGCCCCCGCCGCGGAAGAAGACGCGGCGGTCGCGGTCCTGAGGGAGGTGCGTGAGATGGCTCCGGTGATCCGCCCCCGACGGCTGCGGACCACTCCGGCGATGCGTCGCCTGGTGGCCGAGACCGTTCTGGCGCCACAGGATCTGGTGCTGCCGATGTTCGTCGCCGACGGGATCGACGCCCCGCGTGAGATCGCATCGATGCCGGGCGTCGTACAGCACACCGACGACTCGCTGCGGGCGGCCGCCGAGGAGGCGGTCCGCGCCGGGGTGGGCGGGCTCATGCTGTTCGGCGTGCCCGACGCGGCGACCAAGGACGCCCAGGGGTCGGGTGCCGACGCCGAGGATGGAGTGCTGAACCGGGCATTGCGCTTGTTGCGCAAGGACTTCGGTGACGACACCGTCCTGATGGCCGACACCTGCCTGGACGAGTTCACCGACCACGGCCACTGTGGTGTGCTGGATTCCTCCGGTCGTGTCGACAACGACGCCACCCTGGACCGATACATCGCGATGTCGTTGGCGCAGGCCCGATCCGGCGCGCATCTGCTCGGCCCGAGCGGGATGATGGACGGTCAGGTCGCGGCGATCCGTGAGGCGCTCGACGCGGAGGGGTTCACCGACACCGGTGTCCTCGCGTACTCGGCGAAGTATGCGTCGGCGTTCTACGGCCCGTTCCGCGAGGCCGTGGGCTCGTCGCTGCAGGGCGATCGCCGCACCTACCAACAGGATTCCGCCAACCGCGTGGAGTCGTTGCGGGAGGTGCGTCTCGACCTCGACGAGGGTGCCGACATCGTGATGGTGAAACCGGCGATGAGCTACCTCGACATCGTGCGCGATGTTGCCGAGCTCGCCGACGTCCCGGTCGCCGCCTATCAGATCAGCGGTGAGTACTCGATGATCACCGCCGCCGCCGAACGCGGCTGGATCGATCGCGATGCCGCGATCGCCGAGTCGCTGACCTCGATCAAGCGTGCCGGTGCGTCGATCATCCTCACCTACTGGGCCATGGAGATGGCCGGGCGACTCCGCTGATCGGGGCGGCCGCGGGCCCTGGCCGGTCGCAGCCGCCGCCCGGCTCGCGGCGAAGTGACTAACCTGGGGACCATGTCTGCATCCCCCGACCCGGTTGCCTCGTCCGGGCCGCACCCGGCCGACGAGCCCGACGGCTCCCGGCCGAGACTGCCCGAATCCATCGTCATCGCATCCGAACTGTGGATCGTGGTGATCCTGGCGCACATCGTCACCCTGGTGGCCACCTACGACCAGCAGCGCGCTCAGTACCTCGACATGGTCGACGGGATGCTGAAGGATGCCACCGCCGAGCAGCGTGACCTGATCACGTCGTCGGGCCTGTTCATCGGCTCGCTCGTGGTCGGTGCCGTGATCCAGTTCGGGGTGGCGATCGTCCTGATCCTGCTGACTCGTCGCGGATACAACTGGGCACGGTTCCTGATCGGCGCGATCAGCCTGTATCTGGTGATCACCACCTTCTTCACACTCTTCGCGGATGTCTCACCGGCATGGGCGATGGTGCCCACCGTGATCGGCGGGGTCGCCGCCCTCGGTGCCGTGGTGTTGTTCCTGCGCCGCGAATCCGACACCTACTGCAAGAAGATGGCCACGTTCCGGCGCGAGTCCACACGGCCGCAGGAACCGCCGCTCCCGTCGATGGTCTATCCGGGCGGCCCGTACCCCGGACAACCCCCGTATCCCGCCCAGTCCTCGTATCCCACGCAGTCGCCGTATCCGACACAGTCCCCGTATCCGACACAGTCCCCGTATCCGACACAGTCGCCCAATCCCACGCAGTCCCCGTATCCCACCGCTCCGCCGTCCGGTCAGTACCCGGGCGCGGGACAGTATCCGCCTGCTTCGGACGCCGACCGGCCGACCTCACCGCCGTCCGGTGGGTATCCTTCGATGCCGTCGGCACCTGCCGAATCGCAGTACCCACCAGCCAGCAACAGCGACGACGAAGCCGGAGACGATGACCCGAACCGCCAGCATCCCGGGGGTGGATCCAGTGAACAGGCCTGATCCCGCACTACGTCCGAGCATCGTCGTCTGGGCATATCGCTGCTGGGTGACATCGGGCGCGTTGCTCATCCTGCTGGGGATCGGTTTCGTGGTGTTGGGGGTGTTCGTGTCGGATGCGACGCTGGCGCCGGTCGGCATCGGCGTGCTGGTCGCGGTGGTCGGTGCGGCGATCGCGCTGATGGGCACCAAGGCCTACACCGGTGACGAGCGCTGGCGGTCATCGCTGGCCGCCCTGACCCTCGTGTCGGTGGCCATGCTGTTGATCCTGAGCTTCCTGGCGATGTTCCTGGCGTTCGCGCTGCTCGCCGCGATCGTCGGCCTGTTCGGGTCGTTGCTGGCCTACCGGCCGGAGTCGGATGCGTGGTTCACCGGCAAGGACCCGAGTGAGATGGCCGACCAGCAGCGCGGGCGTCGCTCGAAGCGGTCCACCAAGGGCGGTACCGGACGCGGCAAGAAGCCGGGGCGGAGTTCTTCGTGAGCGGTGCGTCGACGCCTTCGGGCGACCCTGAACCCACCGACGAGGAGTCAGAGCCCACCGACGAGGAGTCAGAGCCCACCGACGAGGAGTCAGAGCCCACCCACGACGAGTCGGGTGATCGGGCGGCCGGGTCGGACGACGCAGAATCGGACAACGCAGGCTCGGACGGCGAGACCGACGAGGCCGACGATGAGGTCGTCCCCGCGCCTCCCTCGATCCCCGAGCCGCGCGTCGAGCCGGGTGAGGTCCTGTTCACCGAGTCGGGTGGCAGTTGGTGGGTGGTCGCGATCGGCCCGATCTTGATCGGCGCGGTCCTGGCGATGGAGATCAGCGGTCCCGGGCAGGTGCACTGGCCGATCATCACGATCTTCGGACTCATCGTGATCGGTTTCTCGGTGATCCAGGTGGTCGCCGCGCGGCGCCACGTCAGTGTGGAACTCACCGAGACCACGCTGCGGCAGGGCACACGGACAGTGGCACTGGCCGACATCGCGCGCATCTACCCCGAGAACAACGGACCGAAGGCACTGACGTGGGAGAGTGCGCCCGCGCTCGGCGAGCTGCACGGTGTGCCGCGTCGACGCAAGGGGGTGGGCGTCGAACTCTCCACCGGTGCGGTGGCGCAGGCCTGGGCGCGTGACGTCTCCCGCTTCCGTAGCGAGTTGTCGGAGGCGCATCTCGCCGTCCGGCTGGGCCTTCCACCCCGCGGCTCCACGGAGTGAGTGTTCCCGCTGATCCTGCGCGCCCGTGACGACATGCAGCCCCCGCGCTGACGCCTCGGTGCGGGGCGGGACGTCAGCCGTGGTCGAGCATCGGCGCCGACAGCAACCGCTCCGGCACACCGAAGGCGTCGACGAGGGCGCGGGCGTGCGGTCGCAACTGTAGGCACAGGTCGTTGACCCCGCGCCGGATGGCCTTGGCCCGCTCCACCGACACGTGCCGGTGCATCAGGAACCAGGCCAGATCCTCCTCGAGGACCGAGTAGACGAACAGGTCACAGACGGTGCTCAGCAGTGTGGCGGCCGCCCGGGAATCGCAGTCGTCGATCGCCTGGACGAAGGCCTCGAGCACCACCCGCTCGGTGTGCGCCCGCCCCACTTTGAGCAGGTGGTCCTGGGCGTGGTTGAACACCTCGAAGGCGTCGTTGTCGTCGTCGCGGGCACGCCGCAGGCGTTGTGCACAGGTGCGGACGAGGTGGTCCTCCCGGTTGCGCAACAACCGGATCTGCGTGCCGCGGTCGGTGAGTGCCGACTCCTCGGTGTCCTCGTCGGAGCTGTCGAGCAGGGTCTGCACCACCTGGCGCACCGCGGTCTTCTCGGCCACCACATCGCGTGCCATCCCCGCGACGAACCGCACCCAGCCCCCGGTCGAGAGTCCGCGCACGTCCTCGGCGTACGCCGACAGCAGTTCCTTGGCGACGAGCTGGGTCAGGACGGTGTTGTCGCCCTCGAACGTGGTGAACACGTCGATGTCACCGCGCAGGATCGAGAGTTGGTTCTCGTCGAGATAGCCTGCGCCACCGCATGCCTCGCGGGCCACGTTGATCGAGTGTGATGCATGCCAGGTGGAGTAGGCCTTCAGACCTGCTGCGGCGCTTTCGAGTTCACGTTGACGGGTGGCATGGTCGTCGCCGGTGTCGGTGGACGACTGCACCTCGTGCAGTTCGGCGGTCAGCTCGTTCTGCGCACACGCGATCGCATAGGACTTCGCGATCAGAGGCAACAGTTTTCGCTGGTGCCCGAGGTAGTCGAGGATCAGGATCTCGTCGTCGGTGTCCGGCGCATCGAACTGTCGTCGGACCAACCCGTATCGGGTGCCCAGGGTCAGGGCCTTGCGTGCGGCCGCACCGGAGGTCGCCCCCACCGACACCCGTCCCCGGATCAGGGTGCCGAGCATCGTGAAGAAACGTCGGTTGACGTTGTCGATCGGTGAGCGATACGTGCCGTCGGCCTCGACGTCGCCATACCGGTTGAGCAGGTTCTCCGCCGGGATGCGCACATGGTCGAAAGCGATGCGGCCGTTGTCCACTCCGGGCAGGCCGCCCTTGTATCCGCAGTCGCCGGTGGTGACGCCGGGCAGGTCGTGGCCGTCGGCGTCGCGGATGGGGACGACGAAGCAGTGCACGCCGTGGCCGTCCGGTTCGGCACCCGGCGCCGCCGTGATCAGCTGGGCGAACACCGCGGCCACCGTCGCGTGTTCGGCGGCCCCGCCGATGTAGTCCTTGCGCGCCGACGGGGTCGGGGAGTGGATGACGAACTCGCGGGTGTCGGCGTCGTAGGTGGCGGTGGTCTCGAGTTCCTGCACATTGGATCCGTGTCCGGTCTCGGTCATGGCGAAGCAGCCGAGCAGATCGAGGTCGATGATGTCGGCGACGTAGCGTTCGTGATGGCGTGCGGTGCCGAGGTTCTCGACGGCGCCACCGAACAGTCCCCACTGCACGCCGGCCTTCACCATCAGGGACAGATCGGCGTAGCCGAGCATCTCGATCGCGGTGATCGATGCCCCGACGTCACCGGTGCCACCGTGGTCGGCGCCGAATCCGGCTGCCGCGAAACCCCGTTCGGCGAGGGCCTGCATCTGCTCGAGGGATCGGGCCCGCGCCTGTGCAAGCGTCCGGGACGGATCGGGCAGGAGGTCGGGGCGGTCGATCTGGTCCCGCACGGTGTCGCGGACGGCATGCCAGCGACCGTCGAGGGTGCGCCGCAGTCCGGCGACGAGCAGATCCCCGGCACCCGGGGTCTCGTCGGGGCCGGCCGGCACGCCGGTAGTGGTCGTCTCGGGAGTGGTCGTCGTCTCGGGAGTGGACACGGGATCCACCGTACGGATCGCCGATGTCGGGATGGGGGCGTTCGGAGCGGTTGATGGACGAATCCCCCGCCCGACCGAAGCGGGCTCAGACACCGGTGTCCACGCGCCGTGCGGCATCATCGGCTGTGTCCGGCGAGACCGAGGACACCACCCGGTGGTCCTTGCGGAGTTCGCCCCCGCGGGTACGGCCGGCGACCAGGAACACCACGAGGCCTCCGACGGTGACGATCGCGCCTGCCCACAGTGGGGAGGCGTAGCCGAGACCGGCGGCGATGGTGATGCCGCCGATCCATGCGCCGAACGCGTTGCCGATGTTGAATGCGGCGATGTTCGCGCCGGAGCCGAGGGCCTTGGCCTGTTCGGAGTGACGCATGATGCGCGTCTGCATCGCAGGCACGGTCGCGAATCCGAAGCCGCCCATGAGCAGGAGCGCGATGATCGTGGCGATCTTGGACTCTGCGACCATGGAGAACACCGCCAGGATGATCGTCAGCCCGGTCAGGAGGAAGAGGAGGGTCGCGCCGAGGTTCTTGTCGGCGGCGCGACCGCCGACGATGTTGCCGATGAACAGGCCGACGCCGAACAAGACGAGCAGCCAGGGCACCATCGAGGCCGCGAAGCCGGAGACGCCGGTGAGGGTGAAAGCCATGTAGCTGAACGCGCCGAACATGCCGCCGTAGCCGAGGATCGTGATGAAGATCGAGGCCCAGACCTGGCCGGAACGGAAGATGCGGAACTCGCCGAGGACGCTCGCGTGGTGGGTGGGCTCGACCTTGGCGGCGGGGATGAGCGTGATGATCCCGATCAGGGCGATCACGCCGATGACGGTGATGGCCCAGAAGGTCGAGCGCCATCCGGCGGCCTGGCCGAGGAAGGTGCCCAGTGGCACACCGAGCACGTTGGCACCGGTGAGTCCGGCGAACATCATCGAGATCGCGGCCGCTTGGCGGGTCGGTGCGACCAGGCTCGCCGCGACGACCGAGCCGATACCGAAGAACGCGCCGTGGCACAGCGCGGCGACGATCCGCCCGAGCATCATCATCTCGTAGGTGGAAGCGAGTGCGGAGAGCGCGTTTCCGATGAGGAAGAGGACCATCAGGATGATGAGCACCTTCTTCCGATTCACCCTGGACATGGCCACGGTGAGTGCGATGGCACCGACGGCGACAGCGAGCGCGTAGCCGGAGATGAGATAGCCCGCGGTCTGTTCGGTCACGCCGAAGTCGGCGGCCACCTCGGGCAGCAGACCCATGATGACGAACTCCGTGAGTCCGATACCGAACCCGCCGATGGCGAGTGCGAGCAATGCGATGGGCATGGGGCGGTTCCTCTCAGATGATTGAGCGACGAACGCGCTCTAGGTGCGTGCGCAATCTATTGCGGACAGAGGTAGTTGCACACGCGGCACAATGAATAGTTGCACACGCTCACTATCGGCGCAAGTGGTGTAGTCTCGGGGGGCCCAACACGAGGGAGGGATACGAGCGATGAGTGTTGCCGACGACGCGGTGGAGATCCGGGCGAAGGGCTGGCGGACCCTGGCCGCCCTGCACGGAATGATCGAACCGGAGCTCGAGCGGGCACTGCAGCGCGAGCACGGGCTGTCGGTGGTGGAGTTCACCGTGCTCGACGCGCTGAGCCGTCAACACGGCTGGCATATGCGTATGCGGCAGCTCTCCCGCGCCGCTGCACTCTCGTCCAGCGCGACCACCCGCCTGGTCGCCCGGCTCGAGGACCGGAACCTGCTGACTCGCATCCTGTGCGCCGACGACCGCCGGGGCATCTACACCGAACTCACGCCGGACGGACAGAAGCTCCTCGACGAGGCCCGCCCGACCCATGATCACGTCCTCGAAGACACCCTGTCCCGCGCGCGCGAACTGCCCGAACTCGCGCCCCTGGTCTCGGCCCTCTACGACGCTGCGCCGGCCCGGTCCTCCTGAACCGGACCCGGGACCGATCGTCGAGCGCGGGCGTTTCGGCGCCCGTCAGGGCAGCAGTCCCTGGCGGCGGGCCTCGACCACGGCCTCGTGGCGGTTGTGCACACCGAGTTTGGCCATCAGGTTCTTGACGTATCCCTTGACCGTCTCCGGCCGCAGCGCCAGGCGGTCGGCCATCTCGGCATTGCTGCATCCCAGTGCCAGGTGGGCCAGGATGTCGTTCTCCCTTGCCGACAGCCGGGCGGCGTTCGGTGCGGGTGTGACCGCACCGAGTCCCCGCAGACGTTCCTCGACCCCGCGCAACTGTTCGGCGAGCGCCGGATCGGTGGTCGCCGCCGCGATCTCCCGTAATGCCACCCAGCTCTCGATGATCCCGTCGGCGACCGACGCGGGCATGGGAGCGGTCTCGGCGCGCGCCCGGTCGAGGCGCGCGACGCGGCGATCCACCTCGTCGCGGACCTCGATCTCGCGGGCCAGCCGTCGCGCGGCCACCACCACCCGGGTGACCACGGTGTCGCCGATCGGGGCCGGCGAGCGAAGACCGCCGTACATCACCGCTCGGGTGCGCCCGCCCACCACGGCGGGTGCGGCGAGCAGCGACTCGATGCCTTCGCCGGACACCTCACGGTCGTAGTCGTGGGTGATCTCGGTGGAGTTGAAGTAGTCGGGTATCGATCCCGCCCGACGCTCGACGATGGTCCGGCCGCCGAGCCCGCAGCGCGAGCTGATGACGAGGTCGCGAAGGATGGTGCTGCGGGTGCCGACGAACCCGCTGAGCAGCAGGTCGGGGCCGTCCACCACACCGCCGAACAGCACCGGCAATCCGGTGGATCGTTGGGCCTCGCGAAGCTCTGCGCGCACGGTGTCGGCGTCGTCGGGTCGGAGCAGCGGATCGTCCGCCATCGGCGATCACCTCCACTCCGCGCACCCGACCACCCCATTTCGGGGGTGGTGCACCGTCCAGTGTGATTCATACCGTGGAAGGAGTCCAAACGTCGCCGGCCTCACCGGCACCGATCACAACCCCGGAGGAGACGATGTCTGTCTCGGCTTCCGACGCCACCGGCGTCCCGACCACCGATCTCGACGCCGAGTTCGGCCGCATCGACTGCGGCGGTTCCAACCGTTCGGAGATGACGCCGCTGCGGTTCCTGGAACGGTCGGCGTCGGTGTTCCCCGACCGTGCGGCGGTGATCTACGGGCAGCGCACCGCGTCGTATGCCGAGCTCGCCGACGAGGTGCAGCGCCTCGCCCGCGTCCTCAAGAGCCGCATCACGCCGGGTGAGCGGATCGCCTATCTGGCGCCGAACATCCCGGAGATGCTGGTCGCCCACTACGCCGTGCCGCTGGCGGGTGGCGTGCTCGTGGCCCTCAACTCGCGTCTGGCCGGCCCGGAGCTGGTGTACATCCTCAACCACGCCGGTGTCACCACGCTGTTCTTCGACGCCGAGTTCCGCCACACCGTCGCCTCGATCGCCGATCAGGTCCCCGAGATGGCCACCACCGTGGAGATCACCGACCCCGAGTTCGGGCCCACCCAGGGTGCCGTCGAGGCGTCCGGGATCACCGGTCTGGTCGCCTACCCCGACTTCGTCGCCCTCGCCGACGACCTCGACCCCACGCCCATCCCGTGGACGGTCGACGACGAGAACACCGTCATCACGATCAACTACACCTCGGGCACCACCGGAAAACCCAAGGGCGTCATGTACACCCACCGCGGGGCGTACCTGAATTCGTTCGGTGAGGCCTTTCACAACGGGTTCACCGGTCACAGCCGCTACCTGTGGACGCTGCCCATGTTCCACTGCAACGGCTGGTGCACGCCGTGGGCGGTCACCCACGCATCGGCCACCCATCTGTGTCTGCGTGCGGTGCGCGCCGACGCGATCTGGGATGCGATCGACAACCTCGGTGTGACCCACATGTGCGGCGCCCCGACCGTGTGCACCACCATCGCCGGTTCGCCGCTGGCACACCGGCTGGACCGGCAGCTGCGGATCACCACCGCCGGGGCCCCACCGTCGCCGACGGTGATCGGTCAGCTCGAGGCACTCGGTGTCACCGTGGTGCACGTCTACGGCCTCACCGAGGTCTACGGTCCGTACACGATCTGCGAGTACCAGGACGCCTGGGACGACCTCGAGCCCGCCGAGCGTGCCGCCAAGCTGTCCCGGCAGGGCGTGGGCATGGTGCAGGCCGAGGACGCGCGCGTGGTCGTGCAGGGCAAGCTGCCGCTGGTCGACGTCCCCGCCGACGGCGAGACCATGGGCGAGATCGTGTTGCGCGGCAACAACGTGATGGCCGGCTACTTCAAGGATCCCGACGCCACGCGAGAAGCGTTCGCGGGCGGCTGGTTCCACACCGGTGACCTCGGCGTCATGCACCCCGACGGCTACATCCAGCTGCGCGACCGCGCCAAGGACATCATCATCTCCGGCGGCGAGAACATCTCCACGATCGAGGTGGAGCAGGCGCTCGTCAGCCACGACGCCGTGCTCGACGTCGCGGTGATCGGCGTGCCCGACGAAAAGTGGGGCGAGCGTCCCCGCGCCTACGTCCTGCTGAACCCGGGTGCCACCCTGACCACCGACGAACTCGTCGACTACGCGCGGAAGTTGTTGGCGGGCTACAAGGTTCCGCGCGACATCGTCTTCGCCGACGACCTGCCGCGCACCTCCACCGGAAAGGTGCTCAAGTTCGAGCTCCGCAAGGACGCCGCCGAGGGGTCGGCATAGTCTCCCGGAGTGACTGCCGGGACCGGATGTCTGCGGGCGCAGGTCGGGTCGATACTGGTGACCATGGCACCGAGTGACATGGCCGATCCCCCAGACCTGCGCACGCAGGTGGTCGCGGCGTCGATCCGGCTGTTCAGCGAGAACGGCTACGAGTCGACCACCGTCGACCAGATCGCCGCGGCCGCCGGGGTGTCACGACGCACCCTGTTCCGGCAGTTCCGGTCCAAGGAGGACATGATCTTCGGCGACCACGAGGCGCTGCTCGCGCAGGTCGCCGAGCGGTTGGCGGGCGACGACGACGGCGGCGACGGCGGCGCCGATCCGTGGTCGACGGTGTGCGATGCGGCCGAGATCGTGTTCGTCCACTTCCACACGACCCGTGACCTGGCGGTCCGCCGGTTGCATGTGGTGCAGAAGGTGTCCGCGCTACGGGAGCGGGAACTGGTCACCACCACCCGCTATCAGCGGTTGTTCGAGGACTACCTGCGGGCCCGGCTGCCCGGTGAGAGTCCGGTGCGGCTGATCGGCTTCGCCGCCGCGGTCACCGCTGCACACAACTATCTCCTGCGCGCCATGATCCGGGGCGAGGCCGATGCCACGCTCGCGCGGTTGCGCACCGAACTCACACGCATTCGTCTGGCACTCGGTGCCGGGAGTTGGGAATCGGTGTCCGACGAGGCGATCCCCCCCGCGCCGCAGGCCATCCCCCCCGCGCCGCAGGCCATCCCCCCCGCGCCGCAGGCCATCCCCCCCGCGCCGCAGGCCATCACTGTCGTTACCTACCCGGTGGGTACTGGTGCCGACGACGTGGCCGAGGCGGTTCGTCACCATCTCGGTGCCTCTACACCTGGGTGCGATCGGCCCGGAGCTGGGACAATGGAACAGGACGTCGATTGACATGGCACTGCGTGCCATGCTGAACTGGTAGCGAGCCACTCTTGTGGCACTGAGTGCCCGGAGACTGTCGTGAGGAGTTGTCATGGGTTTTGGTAATCCGGATTTCAACGTGTTCCAGCTGCCCGAGGAGCATGTCGCGCTGCGCGAGGCCATCCGGGCACTCGCCGAGAAGGAGATCGAGCCGTACGCGGCCGCGGTCGACGAAGAGGCCCGCTTCCCGCAGGAGGCACTCGATGCCCTGGTCGCCAGCGGCTTCAACGCGATCCACGTCCCTGAGGAGTACGACGGCCAGGGTGCCGACTCGGTCGCCGCGTGCATCGTCATCGAAGAGGTCGCCCGCGTGTGCGCCTCGTCGTCGCTGATCCCCGCCGTCAACAAGCTCGGCACCATGGGCCTGATCCTCAACGGCTCCGACGAGCTCAAGGCCCAGGTGCTGCCGTCGATCGCCTCCGGTGAGGCGATGGCCTCCTACGCCCTGTCCGAGCGTGAAGCAGGTTCCGATGCCGCCGGCATGAAGACCCGCGCCCGCAAGGACGGCAACAACTGGGTCCTCAACGGCTCGAAGTGCTGGATCACCAACGGCGGCAAGTCGTCCTGGTACACGGTGATGGCCGTGACCGACCCGGAGCGCAAGGCCAACGGCATCTCCGCGTTCATGGTCCACAAGGACGACCCGGGCTTCACCGTCGGCCCGCTGGAGAAGAAGCTCGGCATCAAGGGTTCGCCCACCGCCGAGCTGTACTTCGAGGACTGCACCATCCCGCTCGACCGCATCATCGGCGACGAGGGCACCGGCTTCAAGACCGCGCTGCAGACCCTCGACCACACCCGTCCCACCATCGGTGCACAGGCCGTCGGCATCGCGCAGGGCGCACTCGACCAGGCCATCGCCTACGTCAAGGACCGCAAGCAGTTCGGCAAGCCGATCTCGAGCTTCCAGGGTGTCGAGTTCATGATCGCCGACATGGCGATGAAGGTCGAGGCCGCGCGGCTGATGGTGTACACCTCGGCGGCCCGCGCGGAGCGTGGCGAGAAGAACCTGGGCTTCATCAGCTCGGCGTCGAAGTGCTTCGCCTCCGACGTCGCCATGGAGGTCACCACCGATGCGGTGCAGCTGTTCGGTGGCGCCGGTTACACCCGCGACTTCCCGGTGGAGCGGATGATGCGTGACGCCAAGATCACCCAGATCTACGAGGGCACCAACCAGATCCAGCGCGTGGTGATGAGCCGCGCACTGCTGCGCTGATCTGTTCTGTATTCCTGACGCACCACTGCATTCCCTCTCACACGACGAAGGGCGTCCACTCCGCGGAGTGGACGCCCTTCGTCGTCGTCTCGGTGGTCAGGCGTAGGCGGGCTGGAAGGTCAGGCGCGCACCCTGTTTCGCGGCGGCGTCCCGAAAGTCCTTGAGCGCCCGCGGCATGTGGAAGCCGTTGGTGACGATCAGTGCGCCGGTCGCACCCATCGCCTTGAGCATCCCGACGGTGTAGCTCGCGTTCTGCACGGTGCTGGTGGACCGGCCCTCGTTGACCATCTGCCACACCGGAACCCGACGTTTGATCAGTCCGAGGTTCATGAACTGGGCCTCGGAGACCGGCAGCCACCAGGTGTTGCCGCCGGACACGATCACCCGGTTGAACGGGTGCGACCGTGCCAGTTGTGCCGCGGTGTCGAGCCGCGCCGACAGGATCGCCGGTGTCTGCCCGAATGTCCCCATCTTGGCGCCGAGTACCACGATGTAGCGGGTCGGTGGACTCTGCCACAGGAACAGGCTTTCCCGGGAGAAGAGCTCGGAACTGCCGAAGTCACCGGCCGCCGGCCGCGGTTCCGGGGCGGCGCGCGCCGGTGACGCCAGCGAAGTCGCCAGTGCGGTGACGATGGCCAGTGCTACCACGATCACTCGGAGTCGCATACCCGCAGAGTGTACGGAAGTTCGTGAGGAGTGCGAATCGAATCCGGGTGGGCCGACCACGCCGACCGGGCCCCCGTTCTCGTTGACCGGGCGCTTGTTCTCGTTGACCGGGCACCGTCGCCAAGTCGGTGAAACCTGACGACGTCCCGGTGCGTCTGATCATTCATGGACAAACCCGACATACATCCATCGATCACGATTCCCGACGTCGTCCGCCGTCCCGACGTCCTCGCCGAGGAGGCGCTCACCGCCGAACAGTTCGCCGCCGACTTCCAACGTCTCCGCGGCCGAGGCCACATCGAGCGATCGACCCTGATGTCCGCGACTGAACGCATCATCGCCGTCGTGGGACAGGCGGGCGATCTCGAACCCTCGGAGATCGTCGCGATCGACGGGATCCTGGTCACGTCCTCACTTCGGACCGCCTTCGACCTTGGCCGACAACCCAGCCGACGGCGAGCGTTGGGGCGCCTCGACGCGCTCGCCGCAGCGGCGGCGGTGGACCTCGACGAACTGGCCGCGTTCGCCCGGAAACAGAAACACACCCGGAATGTCCGGCAGATCCGTGAGCTGATCCCGCACATCGATCCCCGGGCGGAATCGCCTGGGGAGAGCTGGCTGCGCCTGTTCTTCTCCGACGCCGGGATGCCCAAACCCGAGAGTCAGGTGGAGGTCTTCGACGAGTACGCACGGCTGATCGCCCGGTTCGACCTCGCATATCGGGGCCCGCGGGTGGCAGTCGAATACGACGGCGAGGAGTTCCACTCGTCACCCGAGCAGAAACGACACGACGTGGTCCGGGACGACGAGGTGGGCGTGCTCGGCTGGGTCGTGGTGCGGGCCAACAAGCAGCGGATGGTCGCTCCTCCGGAAGCGTGGTGCCTACTTCGCGTAGGGCACGGTGAATGTGGTGCAGGGGTGCGCTCGGCGAACGGGGCGCCCACCTCGTGGACGCCCCGACTCTCATGCCGCGATCTCAGCTCAGCGCAACATACTTCACCGTCAGGTACTCCTCGATTCCCTCGGAACCGCCCTCACGGCCGATACCCGACTGCTTGACGCCGCCGAACGGTGCCGCGACGTCGGAGATCACACCGCGATTGACGCCCACCATGCCGGAGTCCAGCGCAGCCGCCACGCGGAGCGAACGGTCGAGATCGCGGGTGAAGAAGTATGCGGCCAGACCGTATTCGGTGGAATTGGCGGCCTTGATCGCCTCCTCCTCGGTCTCGAACGAACTGACCACCGCGACCGGACCGAAGATCTCGCCGCGGGTGACCGGCGCATACGCATCGACCTGATCGATCACGGTCGCCGGGTAGAAGTATCCCTTGCCCTCAGGGGCCTTGCCGCCCAACCGGACTCGTCCGCCATGGGCGACGGCGTTCTCCACCGACTCGGCGACCTTGTCACGTTGCGCCTGCGTCACCAGCGGGCCGAGCGTCACGCCCTCCTCGTAACCGGCGCCCATCCGCACCGCCGACATCTTCGCGGTCAGCTTCTCGGTGAACTCTTCCACCACGCCGGACTGCACCAGGAATCGGTTGGCCGCGGTGCACGCCTCGCCGCCGTTGCGCATCTTGGCGAGGAACGCGCCCTCGACGGCCTTGTCGACGTCGGCGTCGTCGAACACCAGGAAGGGCGCGTTGCCGCCGAGTTCCATGGACGTACGCTGGACGCGTTCTGCCGCCTGTGCCAACAGGTTTCGACCCACGGGTGTCGATCCGGTGAAGCTGATCTTGCGAATCCTGTCGTCGGTGATGATCGCCGACGACACCTCACGTGCGTTTGTCGTCGGCAGCACGGTGAGCACCCCGGCGGGTAGGCCCGCCTCGGCGAACACCTCGGCGAGCGCCAGCATGGTCAACGGGGTCTCGTGCGCCGGCTTGACCAGCATGACGTTGCCTGCGGCCAGCGCCGGCCCGATCTTGCGAGTTCCCATGGCGAGGGGGAAGTTCCACGGTGTGATCGCGAGACTGGGGCCGACGGGTGCATGGGACACCACGATCCGGCCGGTCCCCGCGGGAGAGGCGGTGAACCGTCCACCGATCCGGACAGCCTCCTCGGCGAACCAGCGGAGGAACTCGTTGCCGTAGCGCACCTCGGCGATACTGTCGGGCAGGGCGCGGCCGAGTTCCAGTGTCATCAACATCGCCAGGTCGTCGGCACGATCAGCGACCAGTTCGTATGCACGACGCAGGATCTCACCGCGTTCACGAGGTGCCGTGGCAGCCCATTCGGGGGCCACCGCGGTCGCGATGTCGAGCGCTCGTCGGGCATCCTCGACTCCCGCGTCGGCCACCGCGGTCAGCGGCTCCTCGGTGGCGGGGTTGATCACCTCGAAGGTGCCGCCATCGGATGCGGCGACCGATTCACCCCCGATCCACAACCCGATGGGGACTCCGTCGAGAACGGCTTGCGAATCGAGAACATCGGTGGAGGACATACCTGGGATTCCCTTCCTCGGTTGACTATTGTGCGGGTCAGGCGAGTTTCAGAATGGCTTCGCGCAAGACATCGAGTCCCTCGCGGAGCAGGTCGTCGCCGATCACCAGCGGCGGCAGCAGCCGGATGACGTTGCCGTAGGTGCCGCAGGTCAGCACGATCACACCCTGTGACGCGCACTCGGCGGCGATGGCCTTGGCCAGTGCGGCATCGGGGATCTTGGCGGCCGGCTCGTCGCCGTCGATGAACTCGACGGCGATCATCGCACCGCGGCCGCGGATGTCACCGATCACCGGCTTTCCCAGTGCGGCAAGATGTTCGGCCACCGACGTCAACTCGCCGACGGCGACCTCCCCGATGTGTCGTGCCCGGGCGGGCAGATCGTGGGTCTCCATCTGCTCGATGGCCGCGAGGGCCGCCGCACAGGCCACCGGGTTGCCGCCATAGGTGCCGCCGAGTCCGCCGATGTGGACCGCGTCCATCAGCTCGGCGCGACCGGTGACCGCCGACAACGGCATCCCCCCGGCGATCCCCTTGGCCATCGTGATCAGGTCCGGGACCACTCCCTCGTCGTCGGATGCGAACCATGTTCCGGTGCGGGCGAATCCGGCCTGTACCTCGTCGGCGATGAAGACCACACCGTTCTCGCGGCACCATGCGGCCAGTGTCGGCAGGAAACCCGGCGCGGGGACGATGAATCCGCCCTCGCCCTGGATCGGCTCGATGACCACCGCGGCCAACGAGTCCGCGCCGATCTGCACCGACATCGTCGAGATCACCTGTCGCGCAGCCGCGACGCCGTCGGCCCCGAAGCCGTCGCGGTACGGGTAGCTCATCGGCATCCGGTACACGTCGGGCGCGAACGGGCCGAAGTCGTGCTTGTACGGCATGTTCTTGGCGGTCAGTGCCATCGTCAGGTTCGTGCGGCCGTGGTAGGCGTGGTCGAAGCACACCACCGCGCTGCGGCCGGTGGCCAGACGTGCGATCTTGACCGCGTTCTCCACCGCTTCGGCGCCGGAGTTGAACAATGCGGTGCGCTTGTCGTGGTGGCCCGGCGTCATCGCGTTGAGCTTTTCGGCGACGGCGACGTACCCCTCGTACGGCGCCACCATGAAGCAGGTGTGGATGAGGTGACTCGCCTGATCTGCGACGGCCGCCGAGACGGCGGGGTTGGCCGAGCCGACGGAGGTCACGGCGATGCCCGAGCCGAGGTCGATCAGCGAGTTGCCGTCGACGTCGACCAGCACGCCACCGTCACCGTCCACGGCGTAGGTGCCGAGGGTGGAGCTGACGCCGGCCGCGACATGCGCCGTGCGGCGCTCCTGTAGTTCGCGGGAGCGGGGCCCGGGCAGTTCGGTCACCAGTCGCCGCTCCTGCGGAAGTCGGTAGACGATCGGGGTGGTGGCAGTGGTCATGATCTTCACCTCGGCTCGTTCGGGACCGGGCTCTCCTGCCCGGGCTCACCACCGAGTCTTCGCCGGTCGGCGCCGATTCGCGCCTGACAACTTGTCCATCGGAAGCCAATCACCAGGACAAGATGTCCATTGTGATGGCGGTACGGTGGGGGAGTGACCGCGACCGTCCGCTGGCTGATGGCCCAACGCAGCCTCCAACTGGTGCTGCGCGGTGGCGCCGACGGTCTCGACCGCACCCTCGACCATGCCGTCACCTCCGAACTCGTCGACGCCGCCCGGTGGCTCGTGGGCAACGAGGTGGTGCTGACCACCGGGTTGCGCCTGCCCGCCGACGCCGACGGCCGCATTCGCTACCTCACCTCACTCCACGAGGTCGGGATCGCCGCGCTCGGCTTCGGGGTCGGACTCGGTCATGCGCAGATGCCCGCCGAACTGATCGCCACCGCCGACCGCCTGGGCCTCCCACTGTTCGAGGTGCCGTTACCGATCCCGTTCGCGGCGGTCACCCGTGCGGTCTTCGATCAACTGGCCGCGCAGCGTTCGGCGCGTCTGGTCGCGGCCGGCCGGGCGCAGCCGAGGATGACGCGGGCGGCCATCTCGGGTGGCGCCGACGCGGTGGTGCATGAGCTCGCCGACGCCGTGGCCAGTCGTGTGGTGCTGCTCGACGCCACGTACGCCGAGGTGGCCGCATCCCGGCGGGTCGACGGAGACGTCGAACGCCTGCGGGCGCTGGTGACCCGTGACCCGGCATCGGCCGGAGCCGTCCGCGTGGACGAGGACCTCACGCTCACCGTCTCCCGGATCGGCACGGGTACAAGGACATACGGGTATCTCGGGGTACTCGGTCCGTCGCTCGACGATGTCGCGCGCATGCTCATCGGACATGCGGTGTCGCTCATGGCGATCGACTACGACAAGCCACACGCGGTCCGCCGCGACACCGATGGACTGCAGGCCGACGCCCTTGCCGCCGCGATCGACGGCATCGTCGGCGAGACCGGACTGCGATTGTTGCGTCGTGCCGCCGACCCCGATGGCCGGGTGCGGGCGGTGGTCTTCGTCTTCACCGACGCCGATGCCGCCCATCGCGGTGCGCTCACCCTCGTCGACGAACTCGAACATCGTTGGCGCGCAGTCGTCGTCCACCGCGAGGGGGCCGAGGTGACGGCCCTCCTACGCGGTGACGACCCGACGCCCGTGGCCGCGGCCCTGCTCCGGGTCCTCGGAATGCGCGCCCCCGTCCGCGGGGGGATCGGTGGCCCCGTCGCCCTCGCCGCCGACGGACGTCCGCTGCCGGACGCGATCTCGGATTCGGTGGCCCAGGCCCGGCTCGCGGCGCGCTCGGCCGCAGTGGGTCGGATAGTGGATCTGTCCGGCGCGCAATCACTTCTGGAGGTGGAGCCGGTGCGCTCGATCCTCGCCGACGCGCACATCCATCGTCTCGCGCCTGTCCTCGCGCATGATCGCGACCACGGCACCGACCTGCATCGCAGCCTGCTCGCCTTCCTCGAGGCCAACGGCAACTGGGGGGTCGCCGCCGCCGCGCTCGGGGTACACCGGCACACCCTGCGCAGCCGGATCGAGCGCGTCGCGGCGCTGCTCGCCACCGACCTCGACGACGCCCGCGCCCGGGCCGAGTTGCTGCTCATGATGCTGGGTGCCGGGGCATGATGCCGGGAGTTGGGGAATGAGACGGGCACTGCAGCTGGTCGTCACGATGGTCGCGGCGCTCCTGCTCGGCGCCTGTTCGGCGGGTGGCGTCGAAGAATCCACGACCACAGCCGTATCCACCTCGGCTGCCGGCGCCTCGTCGCCGTCGTCCGGCACCGCCACGCCGGAGGCGAGCTACGTCAATCTCGGTGACAGCTACGCCGCGGGTACCGGCGTGCCGCCCCTCGTCGAGGGGTCGAACCCGTTCTGTCAGAGGTCTTCTCGCAACTACGCCCAGTTGCTCGCCCCGCGATTGCAGATGCCGCTCATCGACGTCGCCTGCGCCGGGGCCCGGACCGTCGATTTGACCACCGGCCAATACTTCGGTGTCGCACCACAACTCGACGCGCTCGGACCCGACACCCAACTGGTGACCCTGATGCTCGGCGGCAACGACGAGGACACCTTCGGTGGTGCGATCCGGCTCTGTGGTTCGGCAGCGCGCACCGATCCCACCGGTTCGCCGTGTCGCGATCAGCAGGGCGACGAGCTGTCGGCGCCGATCACCGAGACCATCGAACCCGACCTCGAGCAGGCGCTCCGCGAGATCCGGTCGGCCGCGCCGCTCGCGCGGGTCGTGGCCATCGGCTACCCGTGGATTCTCCCGGCCACACAGGGGTGCTATCCGACAGTGCAGATCGCCACCGGTGACATTCCCTACGTACGAGAACTGCAGGCCGATCTCACTGCCGCGGTGCGCCGTGCCGCCGGCGCCACGGGGGCCGACTTCGTGGACATGTCGGTGGTGTCCGACGGGCACGACGCCTGCGCGGGGGACGAACGCTGGGTGGAGCCGCAGCAGGGTTCGACCGCCCGCATCACCCTGCATCCCAATGCCCGGGGACAGCGGGCGATCGCCGATCAGGTGGCGCGCACCCTGGGCAGGTAGCGGTGGTCACCTCGTGATCTCGGCCGGCCGAGGTTTCGACTCGTCTCGTCGCTGCGCTCCTCGTCGGCTCAACCAGCGTGAACGTGACATCCGCTACCGGCGTCGATGAGTGCGCGCACTTCGGTGGTCGAGCCGGGACCGAGCCGCTGGGCGAGGACCCGTGTCGAGGCCTGGTGGGTCGAGGGTGTCAGAACCCACCCCGAAGCCGTCACACCGCGCTCATGCCCCTTCCCCACGCCCTCGCACACCGTTGACCAGGGTGAATTGGGACGCCCTCGAACGATTTGGAACACTGGAGCTCGTGACCAGATCCGCCGATGTCGCCGCGAAGTCAAGTGAACTCTTCCAACGGGCGCAGCACGCCATCCCCGGCGGGGTCAATTCGCCGGTTCGCGCGTTCTCCGCGGTGGGCGGCGATCCCCGGTTCATCACCTCGGCCAAGGGCTGGGAACTGACCGATGCCGACGGCAACACCTACGTCGACCTGGTCTCCTCGTGGGGTCCGATGATCCTCGGACACGCGCATCCGGCAGTGGTGGAGGCCGTGCAGCGTGCCGCGGCCGGCGGCCTGTCGTTCGGCGCCCCCACCGAGGCGGAGGTGGAACTCGCCGAGGAGATCATCGACCGTGTCGACCCCGTGCAGCGGGTCCGCCTGGTGAACTCCGGCACCGAGGCCACCATGTCGGCGATCCGCCTGGCCCGCGGCTTCACCGGCCGCCCCAAGATCATCAAGTTCTCCGGCTGCTACCACGGCCACGTCGACGCGCTCCTCGCCGACGCCGGCTCGGGTGTCGCCACCCTGGGCCTGCCGACCAGCCCCGGTGTGACCGGTGCCGCCGCTCACGACACCCTGGTCCTGCCGTACAACGACCTCAAGGCCGTCGCGAAGGCATTCGAGGAGTTCGGCGACGAGATCGCCGCGGTGATCACCGAGGCGGCCGCGGGCAACATGGGCGCGGTGGCCCCGCACGACGGCTTCAACGCCGGTCTGCGTGAGCTGACCCGCCGTCACGGTGCGCTGCTGATCATCGACGAGGTGATGACCGGATTCCGGGTCAGCCCGGCCGGCTGGTACGGCCTCGAGGGCGTGGGCGCCGACCTCTACACCTTCGGCAAGGTGATGAGCGGTGGTCTGCCCGCCGCGGCGTTCGGGGGTCGCGCCGACGTCATGGAGCGTCTGGCCCCGACCGGCCCGGTCTACCAGGCGGGAACCCTGTCCGGGAACCCGGTCGCCGTCGCCGCCGGTCTGGCCACGTTGCGGGCCGCCGACGCCGACGTCTACTCCCGGCTCGACGCCAACGCCGACCGCCTCGCCGACCTGTTCGGCGCCGCGCTCACCGAGGCCGGGGTGGGGCATCGCGTGCAGAAGGCCGGCAACCTGCTCAGTGTGTTCTTCACCTCCGACCCGGATGTCGTGATCGCCGATTATGCCGCGGTCAAGAACACCCAGACCTGGCGTTTCGCCCCGTTCTTCCACGCGCTTCTCGACGCCGGCGTGTACGCACCACCCAGCGCATTCGAGGCCTGGTTTGTCTCCGCGGCGCTGGACGAGGATGCTTTCTCACGGATCGCCGACGCACTTCCCGCGGCGGCGCGCGCCGCGCGTGAGGCCACCGACCCCACGGCAACCAACCGGGAGAACTCCTGATGCACACGATCGTCCACATGATGCGACACGGTGAGGTGTACAACCCCGACGGCATCCTGTACGGCCGTCTGCCCGGCTTCCACCTGTCGGCAACCGGACGCGGACAGGCCGAGCAGGTCGGCCGTGCCCTCGCCGACCATGACATCACCGCGGTCTTCGCATCGCCGCTGCAGCGCGCGCAGGAGACCGCCACCCCGATCGCCGGCGCCCACGATCTGCCGATCATCACCAACGAAGAACTCATCGAGGCCGACAATGTCTTCGAAGGGCTCAAGGTGTCGGTCGGCGACGGCGCTCTGCGCAAGCCGCGGCACTGGCCCAAACTGCGGGACCCGTTCACCCCGTCGTGGGGCGAGCCCTACATCCAGCTCGCGCACCGCATGCTCGCCGCCGCCAACAAGGCCCGCGACGCCGCGCGCGGTCACGAGGCCGTCTGTGTCAGCCACCAGCTGCCGGTGTACACGCTGCGCCGATTCCTCGAGGGCCAGCGCCTGTGGCACGACCCGCGTCGCCGACAGTGCTCGTTGGCGTCGCTGACCAGCCTGATCTACGACGACGACGCGCTCGTCGACATCATCTACTCGGAGCCGGCGGGCGCATCGGATCCGCTGGCCACCGGAGCCTGAGGTCGCCCGGTGGTTCGTCGTGTCGTCCTCGCGTTGTGTGCAGTGCTCGCCGCCGTCGTCGCCCTTTCCGGCTGTGGTACCGGCAACGACGCGGTCTCCCAGGGCGATACGTTCCAGTTCGTCTCACCCGGCGGCAAGACCGTCATCACCTACGACCCGGACGGTCGTAAGCAGATCGCGGAGGTCTCCGGTGAGGATCTGCTGACCGGAAAGCGGTTGTCGCTCAACGATCCCCAGTTCGCGAACAAGGTCGTCGTGATCAACGTGTGGGGATCGTGGTGTGGTCCGTGCCGCGGTGAGGCCGCCGCACTCGAAGAGGTCTACGAGAAGTACAAGGCCGACGGTGTGGAGTTCCTGGGCATCAACCTGCGCGACGACCGGCAGTCGGCCCAGGACTTCGTGTCCGATCGCAAGGTCGGTTTCCCGTCGATCTACGACTTCCCGGGGGCCTCCCTGGCTGCGTTGACCACCCCGACGTCGGTGGTGCCGACGACGATCGTGCTGGACCGCCGACATCGTCCGGCTGCGGTGTTCCTCAAGTCGGTGACCGCCGACGAGCTCGGCGCCGTGGTGGCCCGGGTCGCCGCCGAGACACCGGAACCGAGCGCACCATGAGCGGGATCGGGCAGACCTTCGCCGACACCGTGTCCTCGGGGCCGCTGCTGCTGGCGCTCGGCGCGTGCGTGGTGGCGGGCCTCGTCTCCTTCGCGTCGCCGTGCGTGGTGCCGTTGGTGCCCGGGTACCTGTCGTATCTGGCCGGGCTGGTCGGCGCGGAGGCCCCGGCGGTCACCGTCGACGAGTCACCCAAGCGGGGTCGTTCGCGGGTCGCCGTCGCCGCCGCGCTGTTCGTCCTGGGCTTCACCGTCGTCTTTGTCGCGGCCACCGCCACCGTCCTCGGCATCACCTCGTCGTTCATCCTGAATCATCAACTGCTGCAACGCATCGGTGGTGTGGTCACCATCCTGATGGGCCTGGTGTTCCTGGGTCTGGTCCCGATGATGCAGCACGAGTTCCGGTTCGCCCCGCGCCAGATGTCCAACATCGTCGGCGCCCCGTTGCTCGGCGGTGTGTTCGCCCTCGGCTGGACCCCGTGCCTCGGTCCGACCCTCGCCGCGGTCATCGCCACCGCGTCGGGTACCGAGGGTGCCACGGCCGCCAAGGGGGTGCTGCTGATCGTCGCCTACTGTGCCGGTCTGGGCATCCCGTTCGTCATCCTCGCGTTCTCCTCGGCGTGGGCCCTGCGTAGCCTCGGTTGGCTGCGGAACCACGCCCGCCTGATCCAGGTGTTCGGCGGCATCATGCTGATCGCCGTCGGAATCGCCCTCATCACCGGACTGTGGGATCAGTTCATCGTGTGGGTGCGGGACGCCTTCATCACCGATCAGGAGCTCCCGGTATGACCCGTGCCGACGCCCCGGTCGCCGAACATCCGGCCGACCCCCATCCACCCCGCACACCGCACTGGGCCGTCCGCCGACTCTGGTGGCCGCTGCGCAACCTGTGGCGTTCGCTCACCTCGATGCGCACCGCACTGGTGCTGCTGTTCCTGCTCGCCCTCGCGGCCATCCCGGGCGCCCTGCTGCCCCAGCGCACGCTCAACGAGCAGAAGACGCTGACCTACATCGCCGACCACGGCTGGCTCGGCCAGTGGATGGACCGGCTGCAGCTGTTCGACGTGTTCTCCAGTTTCTGGTTCACCGCGATCTACGTGCTGCTGTTCATCTCGTTGGTGGGCTGCCTGACCCCGCGGATGATCGAGCATGCCAAGAGCCTGCGCGCCAAGCCGGTCGCCGCACCCCGCAACCTGGGCCGCTTGCCGCGGCACCTGACCACCACCGTCGACGGCGATCCCGAGGAGATCGCCGACCGCATCGCGGGCAACCTGCGCGGATGGCGTCGGCAGGTGGTGGTGCGCGAACCGTCCAAGGCCTACCCGGACGGCTGCGTCGAGGTGTCGGCGGAGAAGGGATACCTGCGCGAGTTCGGCAACCTGCTGTTCCACTTTGCGTTGCTGGCGCTGCTGATCGCGATCGCCGGCGGCAAGCTGTACGGCTACGAGGGCACCCGCAGCCTGGTCGCCGACGGCGAGCAGGGCCTGTGCAACACCTCGACCGCGGTGTACGACTCGTTCCGTGCCGGTGCCCTCGTCGACGGCACCGATCTCAACCCGTTCTGCGTCCGCATCGACGACTTCTCGGCGACCTTCCTGCCGAGCGGTCAGCCCGACATGTACGACGCCAAGGTGTCCTACGTCGAGGGCACCGGTACCGGGACCGACCCGGCGGACTGGGCGACGACCTCGATCAAGGTCAACGAGCCGCTCCGGATCGCCGGTGACCGCGTCTACGTGCTCGGCAACGGCTTCGCCCCGACCTTCAGCGTGACCTTCCCGAACGGGGCGAAGCGCACCCAGACCGCCTTGTTCATCCCGGACGAGTTGCAGACGATGCTGTCGTCGGGTGCGGCTCGCTTCGACACGCCGGCCGGCATGTACCCCGACGAGGATGTCCGTCGTAAGAACCAGATCGCGATCGAGGGCATCTTCGCGCCGGACGCGTTCTATCACGGCACCCTGCTGAGCTCGGCGTCACCGGTGCCCGACGACCCGCAGGTCGCGATCCGGATCTACAAGGGCGACACCGGCCTCGACACCGGGCTGCCGCAGAATGCGTATTCGCTCGACCAGCAGCTGATCAGCCAGGGCCGGTTGCAGCGGCAGGCGCAGGCCAACCTCGCGGTGGGTGCGAGCACCAAGCTGGCCGACGGCACGGTGGTGACCTTCGACGGGTACAAGCGCTGGGTGTCGGTGCAGGTCTCCCACGATCCGGCGCAGAACTGGGTGCTGATCAGCGCAGTGGTGATGCTCGTCGGACTGCTCGTGTCGCTGCTGGTGCGGCGCCGGCGGGTGTGGGCACGTCTGGTGCCCGAATCGGGGCAGTCGAACGCCGACGGAGAACGACGTACTGTAGTAGAGATTGCCGGGCTGGCCCGCACCGATCAGGCGGGCTGGGGTGAGGGCTTCGACGAGCAGGCCACGGCGCTGCTCGCGTCGGAGTGGACGTCCTCGGGACCGGCGAGCCGACTGCGCAGGCTGTAGTCCCGCGCGGCGCACACAGATGAGGTGACATCGATGGACAACGTGACGGTGCAGGTCGACGAGACGCTGGCACGCTACTCCGACCTGCTCTACGGCACCGCGATCACGGTGTACGTGCTCGCGATGCTCATGTTCTGGGCGGCGCTGGCCGGCGCTCGGACGCGTCGACTGGTCGCCAAGGAGGAGCTCGTCGCCGCGGGTGCGGCCGGCGGGTCCACCGTCGAGCGGGTGCCCGGCAGGATCGCCGACGACCCGCGCGCGACGCGGACCTTCTCCGACCGGCTCGCCGCGATGGCCTATCCGGTGGTGTTCGTCGGCCTGGCCGCGCATGTGGCCGCGATCGTCACCCGCGGGCTGGCCACCGAGCGGGCCCCCTGGGGCAACATGTACGAGTTCATCTCGCTGACCTGCGCCGCCTGTGTGGTGGCCGGTCTGGTGGCCCTGCGCAAGCCGGCCAACCGCGCGTTGATGTCGTTCGTGTTGCTGCCGGTCACCTTGCTGATGTTCATCGGTGGACGCTGGCTCTACACCCAGGCCGCCCCGGTGGTGCCCGCGCTGAAGTCGTACTGGCTGGCCATCCACGTCTCGATCATCTCGGTCTCGTCCGGTGTGCTGCTGGTCTCCGGTGTCGCGAGCCTGCTGTATCTGGCCAAGATGCAGTGGGGTGCCGCGGCCGAGGACAACGACCGCCCGGGCGGCGGCATCAAGGGCGGCGTGATCCGCCTGGTGGCCCACATCCCGTCCGCGGAGTCGCTGGACCGGCTGGCCTACAAGTGTGTGGTGTTCGGGTTCCCGCTGTTCGGTCTCGGCGTCATCTGCGGTGCGATCTGGGCCGAGGCGGCGTGGGGCCGGTTCTGGGGCTGGGACCCCAAGGAGACCGTGTCGTTCATCGCATGGGTGATCTACGCGGCGTACCTGCATGCGCGTGCCACTGCGGGCTGGCGCAACACCGCGGCCGCCTGGATCAACGTGGCCGGCTTCATCGCGCTGCTGTTCAACCTGTTCATCATCAATCTGGTGGTGTCCGGCCTGCACAGCTACGCCGGACTCTGATCTCCCGACCCGCCGGCGGCCCCGTCGATCGGTGGGGCTCAGGCCGCGCCGGTTCCGTTGTCGGAACGGTCGGCGGCGAGTTCCGCCTGGGTCTTGAGCACCTTGAGCAATCCGATCATCGCCTCGATGGTGTCCGGACAGAGCGACCCCAGGTCGACGTTGGCCAGTTGGCCCCGCGTCACCGCCAGGAGCTGCACGTAGTCCTGCTGCCGGCGGACGCGGTCGACGTCCTGTTCGGGATTGCTGAGGAAATAGGTGACGCTCACCTCGAAGGCGCGTGCGATGCCCTCGACGGTACGAAACGACGGCGTACGGGCCTTGCCCGTGCGCAGCTGTGAGATGTAGGCGTCGCTGACCGAATACCCGAGAGCATTGGCCCTGGCCGCGATGCGCTTGCCGGTGTAGGGCTGACCGTTCTGGTCACGGACCGTGTCGAACAGCCGACACAGCTTGTCCGAGAAACTGTGGCCGTCACCGCCACGTCCGTCGTCGCCGTCCACGCTTCCTCACTCGTCGCCCCCGGTTCACGAGTTACTGACGTTACCCGAGTGGAAGCCGGATGGGACAGCGGATCGGTGCATCGCACAACCGAATGCGGCACCGATGAACTGGGAATTCATGCGATCGAAGGAGGGTCGTGAGTCGAGGGGCCAGACCGGTCAGGCGTCGTCGGAGTCCGGCCCGGATTGTCCGGGGCGGTGGGTCTTACGGTCGAGATCCATCAGGAAATCGGGATCGTCGTCCGGGCCGACCGGCCCGCGATGGCGGGCCTCTGCGCGCTCGGTCACCTGCGGTCCGAATGTCCGCCACAGCAGGAACCCGATCGCGATGAGCCCGATCAGAGTGAACAACAGTGCCATGGCAACCTCCCGTCCGCAAGCTTACGTGAGTTGCGGACGGGCGGGCCGGCTGTGGTGGATCGGGGTGTCGGCGAATCGGTGGGGTGGCGGCGAATCGAGGTGGTGGTGGTGGACGTGTTCGTCAGGGAACGCGGCGATTCAGCAGTGCGACGACATCTTCTTCGCGGAAGCGGCGATGCCCGCCCGGGGTGCGGATGGAACCGAGGATTCCGGAGGTGGCCCAGCGAGCAACGGTCTTGGGGTTGACGTTGAACATCGCGGCCACCTGTCCAGGAGTCAGCGTGTGCTGGCTCGCGAGGCCCGGGGTGATGACGCCTGCGGTGTTCGGTTCGATGGCGGTCATGGGACTCCCTTGGTCGTGGTCGGAAACCGGACGCTTCCGACACGGTCGCGCAGTGCGCGCGTGCCACCATGAATACACGCAAATCGCCCAGGTACTCGAACATTCAGGGGGAGGTAAAGGGAGGGTAAAGAGGGCTGTGACCTGGGCAAAGCTCGGACCAGCGGCTTTTACCGACCCTTGGGAACCGCTGGTGCATCCCTTTTCCGATCCACGCCGTCACCCGGTGGGCGACGTCCCTCGTTCGGACGACATCGATGGCACAGGTTTACACCTGGCCGGTCGTGTCCGGACTCGTTGACATCGCCCTCGTCCGCGTCGAGTGGGCCCGGCCCGTCCACCGAGCCCGTCCACCGAGCCCGTCCACCGAGCCCGTCACCGGACGCCCGAGCCGCTCGATCGGGCGTCCGGTCCCGACCCGATTCCGGGGACGTACCCTGGAGGGCGTGAGTGAAGAGCAGAAAGAGCACGTCGGTGCGGGTGATCTCGCCCTGTCCATCGCGCTGTACACCGTCGCCCGTCTGGTTCTGGTCGTGGCGCTCGCCGCGATCATCTGGGGTGTCGGAAAACTCGCGGGTGTCGACGTGCCGCTGCTGGTGGCCGCGGTCTTCGGGGTGCTGATCGCCCTGCCGCTGGGCATGGTGGTGTTCAAGAAGCTCCGCGTGCGCGTCAACAACCAGATCGCCGTCGTCGACGGGCAGCGCCGTGCCCGCCATGAGGACCTCCAGTCGCGGCTGCGTGGCGGCAACTGAGCATGACCGGTGACGTACGGCCGGCCGGGGCACGGACCGTCGACATCGACCGCCGCCTCGATCGCACCTGGGCCGACAATGCGGTGCGGCTGATCGACGCCGACGCCCGCCGCAGCGCCGACACCCACCTGCTGCGCGTCGAGCTCCCCGAATGGTCCCGCTGGACCGCCGGGAACGGCCGGTCCACCGGCGTCGACCTCTACCTCAAGGACGAGAGCACCCACCCCACCGGCTCGCTCAAGCACCGGCTGGCGCGCTCACTGTTCCTCTACGCCATCTGCAACGGCTGGATCACCGAGGGCGCCCCGGTGATCGAGGCGTCCTCGGGCTCGACAGCGGTCAGCGAGGCGTACTTCGCGCGGCTGATCGGTGTCCCGTTCATCGCGGTGATGGCCGCGTCCACCTCGCCCGCCAAGACGGCACTGATCGAACGGCAGGGCGGTCGATGCCATCTCGTCGAGCGCGCCAACCAGGTGTACGACGAGGCGCTGCGGCTCGAGCGCGAGTTGGGCGGTCACTTCATCGACCAGTTCACGATGGCCGAGCGCGCCACCGACTGGCGCGGCAACAACAACATCGCCGAGTCGATCTTCGCGCAGATGACCGCCGAGGAGCATCCGATCCCCACCTGGATCGTGGTGGGTGCGGGTACCGGTGGCACGTCGGCCACCCTGGGCCGGTACCTGCGCTACCGACGTCATCCCACCTGGCTGGCCGTGGTCGACCCGGAGAACTCGGTGTTCCTCCCCGCCTATGCATCCGGCGACGGGTCGATCACCTCCGACGCCGGCTCGCGGATCGAGGGGATCGGTCGCCCGCGGGTCGAGCCGTCGTTCGTCTCGCAGGTGATCGACCGGATGATCGGCGTCCCCGACGCCGCCTCGATCGCCGCCACCCATGCGATCAGCGAGCGCCTCGGCCGCCGTGTCGGCGGCTCCACCGGCACCAACATGTGGGGTGCGTTGGCGCTGGTCGCCGAGATGGTCGCCGAACGCCGCGCCGGTAGCGTCGTCACGCTGCTGTGCGATTCCGGGGACCGCTATGCCACCACCTACTTCGACGACGCGTGGCTCGCCGCACAGGAACTCGACCTGAGTGGTCCCGCCGCGGTGCTCGAGGAGTTCTTCGCCACCGGGCGCTGGACCGACTGACCGCTGCTCGCCCGCCGGCGGTGCCGCTACGATCACTCCCGTGGCTGACGGGGAGCAGAATCTGGTCGAGGCGGTCGATCTGGTACGTGAGTACCGGCTGGGCGAGGAGCGGGTGCGTGCCCTCGACGGCCTCGACCTGAGTCTCGTGGGCGGTCGGTTCGTCTCGGTCGTCGGACCGTCGGGTGCGGGCAAGTCGACGCTGCTCCACCTGATGGGGGCCCTCGACACGCCGACATCGGGAAGCATCCGCGTCGCCGGTGTCGATCTCGGCTCGCTCGACGACGCCGCGGCGTCGGAGTTCCGGCGCACCACCGTCGGCTTCGTCTTCCAGTTCTTCAATCTCGTGCCCACCATGTCGGCGTGGGAGAACGTCGCCCTGCCGCGCCTGCTCGACAGCCAGTCGTTGCGCAAGGCCAAACCGCGCGCCATCGACCTGCTCGAGCGGGTCGGCCTCGGCGACCGGGTCGACCACCGGCCGTCGGAGTTGTCCGGTGGACAGATGCAGCGGGTGGCGATCGCGCGGTCGCTGATCATGGAACCGGCCATCCTGCTCGCCGATGA
This sequence comes from Gordonia sp. NPDC003376, assembly GCF_053589235.1. NCBI lineage: Bacteria > Bacillati > Actinomycetota > Actinomycetes > Mycobacteriales > Gordoniaceae > Gordonia > Gordonia sp. NPDC003376. The sequence continues at coordinate 96,118 of NZ_JBSFRM010000004.1, forward strand.
GCCCACCGGCAACCTCGACTCCACCACCGGCGCAGCGGTTCTCGAACTGCTCTCCGACGTCGCCCACGAGGGCGACGACCGCCTGGTGGTGATGGTGACCCACGACCCCAACGCCGCATCGGTCGCCGACCAGACCATCACGGTGCGGGACGGAAAGATCGCGTGAGGTCGCTGCCGGCCGGACTCGCCGCGGGTTTCGGCCGCGTCCGCCTGCTCAACCTGCGCGAGATCCGCACCCACCGACTGCGCCTGTTCACCTCGTTGATCGTGGTGATCGTGTCGTCGGCGCTGCTCGTCGCGGTGCTCGGGACCTACGGATCGCTGACGGCGTCGGTCCGGCAGTTCAACGCCGCGATCGCTGGTACCGCCGACCTCGAGGTCGCCGCGATCGCCGACTCCGGTGTGGAACAGGACCTCGTGGGGCAGATCCGTCGTGAGGTCCCCGACGTCGAGGCCGCGGTCCCGATGGTGCGCGGGTCGGTGACCATCGGTGACCGCACCATCCCGCTGCTGGGTTCGGACTATCAGGTGACGTCGTTGTCGGGGGAGGTCGCCGCAGCGGCCGAGGCCGGTGGCCCGTCGGTGTCCTTGGACGACCTGGCCGACGGGATCATCGCCGGACCGGGGACCGGACTCCGTGAGGGACAACAGGTCTCGATCGGCGACACCGAGGTTCGGGTGTTGCGGGTGGTTCCCGGGGGCTCCGCCGACGAACTCAACCAGGGCAACTACATCTTCGCCTATCTCGGCCTGGCGCAACGACTCACCGGCGTCGACGGCCGGGTGGACTCCATTCTTGTCGTCGCGCGGCCCGGGGCCGACGTGGCCACCGTACGTTCGGGGATCGAGCGGGTCGTCGACGGCCGGGCGGTGGTGGTGAACCCGGATTTCCGTGCCAAACAGGCCGAGGTGGCCAGTTCGGTCACCCGTGATGCCACGCTGCTGGTCTCGTTGGTGTCGCTGGTGATCGCCGCATTCCTGGTGTTCAACACCATGAACATGGCGGTCGCGTCGCGGCGGCAGTCGCTGGCGATGGTGCGCGCACTGGGCGCCCGCCGTGGTGATCTCGTCGGCGACATGCTCGGTGAGGCGGCGCTGTTCGGTCTCGTGGGCGGTCTGATCGGTGTCCCGCTGGGATGGGCGGCAGGACGCTGGGCCATCTCCACCGTGCCCGCCCTGAACCGCGACCAGGTGTCCATCGAGATCGGCTACCACCTGCCCGGATATGCGCCGGTGGTGGCCGTGGTGGCATGTGTGATCGCCTGTGTGGCGGCGACGAGTCTGGCTGCGCGGTCGGTGTTCTCGGTGTCGCCGGTCGAGGCGATGTCGCAGGGCGAGGTCGCCGCCGACGCCTCGTCCCGGCGCGGCCCGCTGGTGTGGGTGTCTGCGATCGCCGGGGTCGTCGGCCTGATCGGATCGTGGGTGATCGTGGCGACGGTGCCCGACCGTCCCGCGATCCTGGCCGGCGCGGTCTACGCGATCGGTGCGCTCCTGGTGTGTTTCGCGCTGACCAAGCCGCTCGTCGGGATGGTGGTGCGGCTGGCCAAGATCTTCGGTGGTCCCGGCCGGCTCGCATCGGTCAACACCGAACGCGCGCCGCGCCGCGCCTGGGCCACCCTGATGACCGTCGCGGTGGCGATCGCGGTCGGCATCGGAACATCGGGTGCGCTGGACAATCTCGTCGGATCGATCTCGAAATCCCTGGATGGACTGGGTGATCCGGACTTCTATGTCTCCGCCACCGGCAAGGAGCAGGTACCGCTCGGGCCCGTCCTCCCGGACCGGATCGCCGGCGAGGTCCGTGCGGTTCCCGGTGTCGCCGAGGTGATTCCGGGACAGTGGGCGTCGGTGAACATCGGTGACGCGCGGGTGCTGATGCAGGGCCTGGTGCCCGGCTCCAAGGCGCCGTTCATGCGCAAGGCGAGTACCGAGGCGGTGCAACAGGTGCTGGCCGGGGACGGAATCCTGCTCTCCAATGTGCTGGCCCGTACTCTCGACGCCCACGTCGGTTCCACCCTGCGACTGGCCACCCCGACGGGCTACCACGACGTCGTGGTCCGCGACACCGTCGACTACGTCTCCATCGACTCCGGTACCGCAGCGATGTCGAGCACGCTGCTCGGGCAGTGGTTCGACCGGCCCGGTGCCACGTACCTCCAGGTGATGACCACCGCCGACGCCGACACGGCGCAGGTGCGTGCCGCGCTGGTGGAGATCGCCGCCGCCCATCCGTCCACCGGTGGGGTGGTGCCGCAGGTCTACAGCGGTGCCGAGGCCCTGGCCGCCACCAAGATGGAGGCCGAGGCATCCGGTTCGTTCACCGTGGCGATCCAGTGGATCGTGTCGGTCGCCGCGGCCATCGCCCTGCTCAACACGTTGTTGCTGTCGGTGATCGAACGACGGCGCGAACTCGGCGTGCTGCGCGCGATGGGCGCCTCGCGTCGGTTCCTGTCGCGGATGGTGCTCGCCGAGGCGGGCGCGGTGGCCGTGGTCGGCGCCGTGATAGGCCTCGTCATGGGTGTGGTGTTGCACGTGCTCTCCGACGAGATACTCAGTGCCACAACATCATTGGACATCGCCTACTCGCCGCGTCCGATCACCGTGGTCTATGTGGGGGTATCGGTGGTGCTGTGCCTGGTCGGTGCGCTCGTCCCGGCTCGCCGCGCCGCCCGCCTCAACATCTCCGAGTCGATCGCCTCGGAGTAGCCGGCCCGTCAACAGCCGGTCGGCTCTCAACGGTGGCAGCGGTGGTTGAGCCGATGAGGAGGGTCGGTAGGTGCCTCGGAGGTGGGTGGTCGCCTCGATCATCGATGGCTGGTGGGTGGTCGAGCCGATGGGGAGCGTCGGGGTCGGGGGCTGGAGTACCGAGTGGTAACGGTGGTTGAGCGGATGAGGAGCGTAGCGACGAGGCGTGTCGAAACCTCGGCGGCCGAGCTCGAGAAGTGACCACCTCCGGCGTCGGGGCTCGCACGGCGACCCCCGACTCCACTACTCGTCAATAATTCTTGACAAAGCAAGATCGTCAACATAACCTGACACCATGCACGACGACGAGACCACCAGATCCCCGGAGGCAACCGACCTGGCCGGAGCCGCCGCGAGCGCAGACCCCGCACAGGGGCTGGCCGCGGTCCGAGCGCTTCGCACCCTGGCCGATCGCCTCGAGGACGTGCAGGTGGCCAATGCCCGAAACCAGGGCTGGAGTTGGCAGGCGATCGCAGATGTCCTGCAGATCAGCCGCCAGGCCGTGCATCAGAAGCACTCACCACCACAGACCCGCTGAGGGTTTGAAACCTCAAGGAGAACAACAATGTTCGGACACTTCAATCGAGACGACAAGGCGACGATGGGTTTTGCGATCGCCGAGGCACGCGAGCTGGGGCATCGGGAGGTCGGCAACGACCACCTGATCCTGGGCATGTTGGGCAATGCGCGGACGCCGCTGTTCGCAGTGCTCACCGAGCTCGGTCTCACCCTGGCCGACGCCCGTGAGGCGTCGCGCGCCCACCACGGCGAGCACGACGCCGATGCGGCGGAAGCCGCCGAGCAGAGCGCCGCCGACCGCTATGAGGAGGACCGGGAGGCACTGCGCTCCATCGGGATCGACCTCGACAAGGTTCGCGAGGCCGTCCGTGACCGATTCGGTGACGACCTCGCCGACGGGTGGGCCGACCGGATGCGACGCGGACGTGGACGCGGCCGTGGTCGTGGTCACGGCGGCCCCCACGGCCGGCGTGGCGGATGCGGACCGGACTTCGGTGCCGGTGCGGACTTCGGTCCCGGATTCGCGCGCGGCCCACAGGGCTTCGGGCCGGCAGGCTTCGGTCCGGAGGGCCTTGGCCCGGAAGGCTTCGGCCGAGAGGGATTCGAGGGTCCCTTCGCCGGTGGCCGTGGGCGCCGTGGACCCCGCGGACGCGGCATGCGCCCCCGCTTCGCCGTCGAATCCCGTCAGGCGCTCGAGGCCGCCGTCCGGATCGCCCGAGAGCGCGGCGACAGCCGCCTGCGCATCGAATACCTGCTGCTGGGCATCATTGAGGCCGGCGACGCCGCATCGATCGCCGTGATCGAGTCGGCGACCACGGCCGACGATCTCAAGGCCGCGGTCCTGGCGAGCCTGCCGGAGGCTCCCGCCGGGGTGTGATCCGGCCGACGCTGCCGTACTGACCCGCTGAACACGCACGGTACGGTGGTCTGCGACCGCAACGCAGACCGGACAGGGGTGGACACCGTCGATGAGTCGTTCCGCATTCCGAGCTCACCCACTGGTCGTGCGGCACGCACAGGTCCGCCGAGTCGAGGACATCACACCCCGCATGCGACGCATCACCGTCGGTGGTGCGGAACTCGGAGCGTTCGTCCGTGACGGCATGTCCTTCCCGGCGTTCGCGCCGTCGGCCTTCGACGACCACGTCAAGCTGATCTTCGCCCCCGGTGGCGACATCGCCGACGCGCTGCCCCGACAGAACGCCAACGGCATCGACTGGCTTCCGTCGGAGCATCGCGTCACCCGTGACTACACTCCACATCATGTCGACGCCGACACCCTCGAGGTGCAGTTCGACTTCGTCGTCCACACCGACGGTGGGGTCGCCGACGGGCCCGCCGAAGACTGGGCACGCGCCGCTGTGCCGGGCAGCGATCTGTGGTTCGTCGGACCCAAGGCCTCCCTGGTCCTGCCCGAGGACGTCGCGGAGCTGATCCTGATCGGCGACGAGACCGCACTGCCGGCGATCACCCGGTTCTTCGACGAGCGTCCCCTCGACATCCCGGTGCACGCCCTGATCGCCGTCGCCACCGACGCGGCGATCCAGCAGATCGCAACCCGCCCCGGCGACTCGGCCGACTTCGTCGTGGCCCCACCGGGGGACGCCGAGGCGCTGCTCGCCGCGACGCAGAAGCTGACGCCGGGGGAGGGGCCCACCTTCGTGTGGGCGGCCGCCGAGAGTCGTGCCCTGCTCCCGATTCGTCGGCATGTCAAGCGTGAGTGGTCAATCCCCAAGTCGCACATGGCGATCACTGGCTATTGGCATGTGCGCGACGAGCACGACGCCGCCGACGACGCCATCGAGGTGGCGGCGGGTCCGGCCGCCACCCCGATCACCTCGCCGGTGCCGTGGCTGGCCACCCGCGCCGCACTGGAGCTGGGTCTGCTCACCGAGGTCGCGCTCGAGCCGGCCTCGCGCAACGCTCTGGAGCGTCGCGCGAATGCCACTGCCGGACAACTCGACCCGTTGCTGGCCATCCTGGTCGACTGCGACATCCTGCGCGTCGACGGCGATCACTACCGTGCCGGCACGGTGGGCGACGCACTCCTCGACGACGAGCACGCCCAGGAGGAGTACGTCGGTCTCTATGCTGATCAGGTTGTGGCCCTGGGAGATCTGGCAACCGGACTCGCGGCCGGCAGCAGCGGCTGGGTCTCGCGGACCGGGAACACCCTGCGCGACACCGTCACGGCGTCGTCGTCGGAGTACGCCGAACTCGTCGACGAGGCGGAGGGACTGCGGTTCCTGATGCCGGCGCTCTCCCGGCTCCCGGTCTGGGCGGACCGATCCCGTATCGCGCTCGGCGGTCCGTCGGCGCTGGTCGTCGCCGATGGTCTGCGGGGCGCCGACATCGCCGCCGAACTGGTGGTCGTCGAAGAGCCCGAACCGCTGCGTGCGCTGCGAGACGGCTGGGATTCCGGCGACCTCGGCTTCGCCGACACCTGGCCCGCCGACACCCCGATCCTGCTCGCGTCGGCGCTCGAACACCGCACGGACGCAGAGGTTCTCGCACATCTCGGCGATCTACACTCGGTCACCGACACCGTCTACGTGATGGAGTCCACCGAACTCGACGGCCTCAACGCACGCGCCGCCGAACAGGCACTGGTCACGCTGGGCGCCATCGGTGTCCCGCCGCGTACCCTGGCCGACCTCACCCGACTCGTCGGGCAGGCCGGGTGGTCGGTCGCGTCGACGTCGCCCCTCGGCTGGGGCGTCGAGTGCCTGGAACTCGTTCCCGCGCAGCGTTACTGACCTGCGTTGTCGGTATGCGGAGATCGGTCCGGCCGCATTCCCGACAGCACACCGTCGATCTGTGCGGACACGGCATCGCGCACGCTGTAGCCCCGGGCGAACTCGGGTAGCCGGTCGATCAGCGCGGCCACGGTCGGGACGGCGGTGAGTTTCTCGGGGTCGATGGTCTCGTGCCATGATCGAACCCCGGGCGGGCGCCGTCGTATGCTGTCCTGGAACTGCAGCTCGGACGCCACGATGTAGAACACCGAGCGCCACGCCGACATCGCCGACGACGGATCCAGGCCCAGTTCGAGGGCGGCCTCCACGAAGCTGTCGGCCACCACCAGCGCCGAGGCGCCCACCGTGGTGCCCTCCCGCAGGATCGGCACGATCCACGAGATCCTCGACAACTCGTCGTACATGTCCATCGCTGCGTTGATCATCCGTTCGCGCGGAGGGCCGGTCGGTCGTGTCCACGGGATGCGGGCGGCGACCTCGTCGAGCACCAGCTGCAGGAGCGCGGCCTTGTTGTCGACGTAGTGGTAGAGCGTCATCGGTTTGGAGCCGAGCGCTGTGGCGAGTCGCCGCATGCTCAGCTTGTCGACACCCTCGGCGCCGATGATGCGGATCGCGGCGTCGACGATCTCCTCGCGACTCAGTGAGGGCACCGGCGGCATGGCGATCATTCTGCCCGGGTATCGACATCCAGGATGGATAAGCCTACCCTAAGGTACTTGTACGAAAACGTCGATGTACGTGATGGGAGCGCCGTGATCCAGCCACCTACCGGAAGTCGCCCGGTCCACTATCGGAGCCTGTTCGCGACGATCTTCACGTTGCAGTTCCTGGTGGCCCTGGACATGTCGCTGGTGAACATCGCGCTCCCCGAGATCCGCACCGAACTGGGATTCAGCGCATCCGGTCTGCAATGGGTGGTCAACGGCTATCTGCTGACCTTCGCCGGCTTCATGCTGCTCGGCGGTCGCCTCGGCGATCTGTGGGGCCGCCGCGTCGTCGTGCTCGCCGGACTCGCGATCTTCGGGGTCGCCAGTACCGTCGGCGGACTGGCGACCGGTCCCGGCCTGCTGGTGGCCGCCCGTGCGGTGCAGGGTGTCGCCGGCGCCCTGCTCGCCCCGGCGGCCCTGGCGCTGGCCTCCACAGTCGACGACGCCGCGAAGCGAAAGGCGGCGATGGCGCTCTGGGGCGGCGCGGGTGCAGGCGGTGGTGCGGTCGGGGTGGTGCTCAGTGGTGTTCTCACCGAATGGTTCTCGTGGCGTGCGGTGCTGTTCGTCAACGTGCCGATCGTGGTGGCCGCACTGATCGCCGCCGCATGGGGCGTCCCGTCCGGCCGGCGACGCGCCGTCGGCCACCTCGACGTCCCCGGAGCGTTTCTGGTGACCACGGCGGTCGGGGCGCTGGTCTACGCCGTGACCACTGGCGGCGACCACGGCTGGGATCAGACGGCGACGATCGTCGCCGTCATCGTTGCGGTGCTGGGGGTGATCGCCTTTGCCCTCGTCGAACGGTCCACCGCGCACCCGCTCATGCCCCTGCGGATCCTGACCGCCCGAAGCGTACTGGGCGCCAACATCTTCGGTTTCATGCTCGCCGCCGGACAACTGGCGGCATTCTTCTTCGCGTCGCTGTACGTGCAGACCGTCTGGGATGTCGAGTCCGACGTCGCCGGACTGCTGTTCCTACCGTTCTGCGTCGGGGTGGTGATCGGTATCGCCCTGTCGGGCAGGCTCGCCGCGACCATCGGGGCACGCAACGGCATCGGTGTGCTCGGTCTGGTCGGTGCGGTGGGCATGGTGCTGTTCGCGCGGATGCCCGGCGAGTTCGACTTCTGGGCACTGCTGGTGTCGTCGCTGGTCGCGTCCATCGGGATCGGCGGCTCGATGGTGCTCATCGGCACCGTCGGGACCGCCGGTGCCGCACCCACGGAGGCGGGTCTGGTCTCGGGAATCCTCAACAGCTCACGGCAACTCGGCGGCACCATCGGGCTGGCCGTCCTGGTCACCATCGCCACCCACCAGGCGATGCCGATCGATGGCTATCGGATCGGGTTCGCCTTCGGTGCAGTCTTTCTCGCCGTCGGTGCGGTGGCCGCCTGGGCGATCCTGCCGGGCCGGGTCGCCGACGCGAAGGTGGTGGCGGCAACGCCCGGGTGAGGACCGGACCGGGACCATCGGACCGGGAAGTCCCCGGATCAGCCGACGACCAACGCCACCGCGGTCAGCACCGACCACGCGAGCATGGCCATCCCGGTGCCACCGATCGACGGGATCAGTGCGCGTCCGGTGGCGCCGGTGGCCACCGGACGACCCGCGATCACGAAGAGCGGTGACGCGAGCAGCCCGATCAGGGCCCACGGGGTGGCGGCCACCAGCGCCAGGCTCATCACCAGCGGCAGCGCCAGCAACGTCAGATACAGCACCCGTGTGGGGCGTTCACCGATCCGCACCGCCAGGGTGATCTTGCCCGACTCGGCGTCGGTCGGGATGTCGCGCAGGTTGTTCACCACCAGCACCGACGTCGAGATCGCCCCGACGCCGACGGCGCAGGCCACACCCGCCCAGTCGATCCGGCCGGCGGTGACGTACTGGGTGCCCAGCACCGCGACCAGACCGAAGAACACGAACACTGCGATCTCGCCGAGCCCGATGTAGCCGTAGGGTTTCGGGCCGCCGGTGTAGAACCAGGCGCCGGCGATGCAGATCGCCCCGACCACCACCAGCCACCATGCCGTGGTCACCGCGAGGGCCAGGCCACACACGGCACCGAATCCGAAGCAGACGAACGCCGCGGTCTTGACCGCCCTGGGTTCGGCCACCCCCGAACCCACCAGACGCATGGGGCCCACGCGGTCGTCGTCGGTGCCGCGGATGCCGTCGGAGTAGTCGTTGGCGAGGTTGGCGCCGATGATGAACGCGACTGCCACCAGCAGTGCGAGTACCGCCTTCCACCACACCACGTCGCCGACGTGGACCGCCGCACCGACGCCGGCGATCACCGGGGAGATCGCGTTGGGGAGGGTGCGCGGACGGGCGCCGGAGATCCACTGTTTTGCGGTTGCCACGTCACTGATCGTGCCACGCGGCGATCGGCTCATCGCCGGATGCCCTCCGGACTCATCCACCGTCCGGCGCGGTCTCTGCGGGGGCGACCGGGGTGATCTCGGGCTGTGTCGGTTCCGGGGTCGGTATGCCGCCGAAGGCACCGGGACTCACCGGGGGCACGGTGGGGATCGTCGGCTGTTCGCTCGACGGGGTGCCGGGGGTGCTCGGTGCGGTCGGGGAACTGGTCGTCGTCGCCGATTCCGTCGTCGTGGAGGTGGCGGGCGCCTCGTTGTCCGCGGTCGACGACGTGGCGGGGGTCGGGGAGACCGCCGTGGTCGCGGGAGTGTCGGTGGCCGATGGTTTCGGGGTCTCGGCGCTGGGCGGTATCGACGTCTTCGGGGAGGCCTCGGGAACCGCCGCGGCCACGCTCGGTTCCACCGTCGTGATCGCACGTGACTCCAGGACGGCCTGGGCCTGCGGGTGGATGCTGCGGGCGCTGACCCGCACCGAGGGATCGGTGGCGACCACCGCGGCCAGCGCCGCCTCCAGCAGGCTGCCCATGGCCTCCGGCGTCATCGGGAGTGTCGGGCCCTGACCGGTGGGATCATCCCAGATCTCGTAGGCGCTGACCTTGCCCTTGTATCGGCCGGCCAATCGCTTCGCGAAGACGGTGAACCGTTCGGCCACACCCACCGGATCGGCGCTGCCGGTCCACAGGGAGGTCAGCGAGATGACGACGGCGACGTCCATGCCGTGTGCGCGGGCCTCCTCGATCACCGTGTCGAGGGTCTCCCACGCCGCGGTGTCGGAGTCTCCTTGCTGCAGGAAGGACCACGGTGCGCCGATGCGGATCGCGCGGACCCCCAGCCGATACAGGTCGTCGATGGTGATGACGAGCTCGTCGTGGCTCATCCGGTAGACCTGCGCATCGCCGACGCCGAGTTCGGTGGGGTCGCCGGTCACCGCGGCGAGCGCTGTGACCAGAGACGATGGGGGAGTCTCCGGGGCCGGAGCGGGGAACGGGGCGGTGGTCACCCCGATCATCGTGCCGCCGATCGCCAGGGCCGTCGCACCGATCGCCACACGCCGTACCGCGCGTGTTCGGATCGGGTGCATAGGATTTCCTCGACGTATTCACGGCTGTTTCTCAGGAATTGTCTCAGGAAACATTGTGCCGTGCCCGCAGCCGATGTGGAAGCAGTCCGGTGTCCGTCGAGCGATCCAAATTCCGGCGTCGGAGAACCGGGTCAGGCCGGGGTGAGGCCGAATGCCGCCAGCACGGCCTTGGTCCAGAGTTCCTGGCCGGCCGCGTTGGGGTTGACGTCGTCGCTCATCAGCTGGGCGCGGGCCGCCGGATCGGTCGGGAACGCCGAGTACACGTCGATCACCTGGACGCCCTCGGCATCCATGGCCGCCGCGAATCCCGACATCTGCTCGGCATCGGACCCGTCGCGGCGCGGGTTCTGCTTGATCGCCGCGATCGCCGCCTGCGGGTACTTCTTCTGCAAGTCGGTGATCAGCGGCTGGATCTGTGGGGCGAGCGGTTTGGTGGTGTCCTCGGTCAGCCCGAAGTCCAGCAGGATGATGCTGGGTGTGACGTCCTTGCCGATCATCGCGTCGAGGTGTTCGCGAGCGTATGCGGCGTCCACGCCGGTCGCGCTGCCGTTCCAGAACCCGATCGGACCGTTGGGGCCGGTGCCCAGCGGCACGGGCTTGCCGTAGCCGTTGGTCTCGGTGTTCCAGTAGGCGGTGGCGACCGGGCGCTGCAGTGTGGTGCTGATCGCGCGGCCCAGGGCCGGTGCCCACCCCGTGGTGGATGCGCCGGTGGAGTCACCGAGCAGGACGATCGTCCGCGGTTCGGCCGGGTTGGCCTTGGCCGAGTCCATGAATTCGACGGTGGCGGGTGTGCCGGGGGTGGATGCGGATGTCGTTCCCGCCGGGGCGGTCGTGGTCGCCGCCGAGGTCGGGGCGCTTCGGTTGCCCGAGATCACCAATCCGACGATGATGACGACGATGCAGACCGCCATCACGATCCAGGCCCATACCGGAGCCGACGCCGCGACGCGCTTCACCAAGCTCTTCATTGCTGTGAAGATTCTCCTCAATACCCACTGACCGGGGGTCGCCCTGGCCAATCATGTTGCGTAGACCATAACCGGCATCGGTGCGGACCGCGCGACAGGCCTCGCCAACGGAGTTGATCAATTGCTCGAATTCTGTTGCGGCTCAACAGTCACCACCGCCGGATCGTCCGGCGAATCGTGCATGGATCCAATCTCCGAGCAGCGCACCGGGATTCACGGTGTGACCTTGGCCTTCGAGGCGGACCCGCCGCACGGTGTCGCCGTGGGCGCATCCCTTGCCGAGCATCACCTCCATCACGTCGACGGGGATGATGTCGTCGACGCTGCCGTACAACGCGAGGATCGGGACATCGGTGCCGGTCTGCGGCAACGACTGTCGTGCGATCGCGGCACGCAATGCCTGCGTCGCGGCCGGCGAGTCGGCGCGGAAGGTCGCGGCGTCGGCCGACCGCACCTGGGCGGCGACGGCGTCTCGGTCACCGGAACACGAGGTCAGGGTGGCGAGGCGACCGGCAGCGGGACCGTGCAGGTGATCGTCGGGGTCGATCGACGGATCGGCTTGTGCGATACCGCCGACCAGGATCGGATAGAGCCACCGTTGCCCGGCGGTCAGGGTGCCGTCCTGGGCGCGGTCCACCAGGTAACCGGCGTCGAGCAGGGGCGCCGATGCCACCGCGCCCCGCAGATTCCCGATGCCGTAGGCCGCCTGGGTCTCCGCGGTGGCCCATGCCGCGTTCCCGCCCTGCGATGCGCCGTACACCACCCAGTTCGGGCCGATCGTCGGTTCGATCGCGCGGGCCGCGCGCACCGCGTCGACCACGTTGTGGGCGGCCGTACGAGGTTCGAGGTAGGGGTGCGCGGCGGTGCGGGTGCGCAGGCCCAGGCCCTGGTAATCGGTGGTGACCACGGCATATCCCGACCCCACGAATGATGCGACGACGCCGATGTCGCCGAACATCTCCGTGTTGTCCGACGGCGCGCAATCGCGGCTGATCCCGGTGGTGCCGTGCGCGTAGGCGATCAGCGGCCAGCCGCCCGCCGGACGATCGCCACCGGGGACGAACACCGCGCCGCTGACCGTCGTCGCGCTGCCGTCCACACCGGACGTCGAGCGGTAGACGATGCGGGTGGCGCGGGTTCGCGCCGGGGTGACCGACGCCCAGGAATCGAGGCCGGGGCTCGACGACACCACTTCACCCCGGGTGGCGAGAATCGTCTGGCCGATCGACGGCGCGGAGGTCGGCAACTCGCCATTCTCCGCTGCGGAATGTGATGCAGAACACGCCGCGAGAACGGCGCCGACGGACACCATCACGCCGATGTGTCGGGCTTTCCGCAGCACATGCACGTGACGACGTTAGCGGGAGCCTGCGCCACATTTGCAATGACCTTGTTCGTACCCGATTCTGTTTCGCGTGGGCATCACGATGTGGGAACGACCCGACGCCGGGACGCCCACGCCTGCCGACACGACGGTCCCGGAATCGGGTCTGGAGAATCCCGGTCGGCCCGTCCGCGAGAACGGCGTTCCAGGCCCCGTGGCGCCCGCGGTGTCGGCGCCCACCGACGACGAGGTCTACGAATATCTCGGACCCCAACAGCGCTGGATTCACGGGGTTCTCCTGCTGGCCTTCGCGCTCGTCGCCTGGTCTCTCGTCGAATTCGCCACTGCGCGACCGGTGTTGCTGCCGGTACTGGCGGTTCTCGCGATCAACGTGATCAGCACGGTCTTGTCGCTGGCCACCGGCATCAGTCGCCGGCGCGTCACCTGGCGTTCACATCAGGAGCTCGCAGCCCAGTGGTCACCACCCTCGACGGGATTCCCGTCGGTGGATGTCTTCTTGCCGACTTGTGGGGAAAGTCTCGAAATCCTGCAGAACACGTACGGAAACGTATCGGCGATGGCCTGGCCGGGTGAGTTGACGATCCATGTTCTCGACGATGCCGACCGACCGGAGGTCGCCGACCTCGCGGAAGATTTCGGATTCCGCTACATTGTCCGGCCCGATCGTGGACATCTGCGCAAGGCCGGAAATCTGCGTCACGCGTTCTCCGTGTCGAGCGGTGAATTCGTGGTGATCTTCGACGCCGATTTCTGCCCGCGACACGATTTCCTCGCCCACCTCATGCCCTATCTCGACGACCCGCAGGTCGCGATCGTGCAGAGCCCGCAGACGTTCGCGACCACCGAACGGATGGGGTGGGTCGAGCGCACCGCCGGGGCCACCCAGGAGTTCTTCTACCGGTGGGTGCAGCCGTCGCGGGACACGCTCGGAGCCGCCAACTGCGTGGGCACCTCGGCGGTGTATCGGCGCTCGGCACTCCGGCGGATCGGCGGATTCACCCCGATCGAACACTCTGAGGACCTGCACACCGGCCGACATCTGCAACAACTCGGCTACATGATTCGCTATGTGCCGGTGGTGCTCTCGCGCGGCCTGTGCCCCGATGACCTCGCCGGCTTCCTCAACCAGCAATACCGTTGGTGCATGGGATCGCTCTCGCGGGTGCGCAACACCCATGTGCGTGAGCCGATTCGGCGGATGACGCTCCGTCAGGCGCTCTCGCACTGGGCCGGGGTGTTCTACTACCTGACCACCGCGGTGAACGTGTTCATGGTGTTCCTGCCGGGCATCATCATGGTGGCCCTCTTTCCCGAGGACATCCGGCCGTGGCAGCTGGTGCCCTTCCTGTTCGGGCTGTGGGTCTACGTCGTCGTCTTCCCACTGGTGTCGCGTACCCGCTGGCGGTTCGAGGTGCTGCGCATCCAGATGGCCTACAGCCTCGCCCACGCAGTCGCCATCTGGCACAAGCTGATCGGTCGTGAGATCGGCTGGGTGCCCACCGGGGCGGTGGGGCGTAGCAACTCCCTGGCCCGCTCGATCAGCGCAGTGGGGGTGTTTGCGCTCGGGGTGTCGCTGGTGGCGTTCTGGGCGCTGCTGCTCCGCGACATCGGCGGCCACGGCCTCGCGTCCTTCTGGCTGATGGCGGCCTTCGTCGGGACCTACACCTACCTCGCCGGACCGTTGCTGGTCGAGTTCGTCCGGATACTCGCCGCAGGCCCGCGTCGTCCGGTCCGGCCACGGGACGAGTCGTGAACCCCGACGGCACGGGCGGTGACGGCCTGCCCCGCCCCGAACGGACCGCCCGTCGGCCGGTGGCGCGCAACACCAACCGGGTGACCGCCATCGAGGTGATCGGCTACACGCTGGTGATCGTCTTCCTCGCCGCACTGGCACTCGGCGTGTTCGACATCGTGCTGCCGTGGACGGCGCCGTGACGGTCCTCGAAGCGGGTTCTACGGCGAATGCCGTGGCCCTGCCGGGTAGGCGGTTCTTCACCGACATCGCCGGTCTGCGGGGGCTGGCGGTGCTGCTGGTCGTCCTCTTCCACGCCCGAATCCCCGGTCTCGACGGCGGATTCGTCGGCGTGGACGTGTTCTTCGTGATCTCCGGGTTCCTGATCACCGGACTGCTGATCAGGGAGTACGAGGAGACGGGGACGCTGTCGTTCAAGGGCTTTTATGCGCGGCGGTGCCGACGGATCGTCCCGGCCGCGGCGCTGGTCATCGTGGTGTCGATCATCGGTGCGGCCCTCACCATGCCCCTGTTGCGCGTCTTCAAACAATCGCTGGATCTGCTTGCCGCGGCGGCGAATCTGGCCAACTGGCATTTCCTCGCGCAGAACGCCGACTATCTGGCCGGGTCCATCGACGGCAGCCTGGCCACACACTTCTGGTCGCTCGCCATCGAGGAACAGCTGTACTTCGTCTGGCCGCTCACCGTGTTCGCCGCGGCGGCACTCGTGTCCAGGACGGTCCTGCGCAGGGTCGTCGGCGTGCGCATGTCGATCGGGGTGGTCGTCGGAGCCCTCACCGTCGGATCACTGATCTGGGCGATCCAGCTCACCCCGGTCGATCCGGCGACGGCCTACATGGCGACCTACACGCGGGTGTGGCAGTTCGGTTTCGGTGCGCTGCTCGCGGTGATCGAACCTGTTCTGCTGATGGTGTGCCTGCGAGTCCCGGTGGTGGCCAAGGTGACCGGCGGAGTGCTCGGCTGGGCGGGATTCGCCGGTGTGATCGCCGCTGCGGTGCTGATCGACGCACACACACCGTATCCGGGGACCGCCGCCCTGCTCCCGACCGTGGCGGCGGTGGCGATCATCGCCTCCGGGCAGCTGAATCCTGTGGGGGAGAAGCCGAGTCCGTCGTCGTTCTGGTTCGTGGGTGGGCTGCTGTCGATCGCGCTGATGCGCTTCCTCGGCCGCGTCTCCTATGCGTGGTACCTGTGGCACTGGCCGGCGCTGGTGTTGTTCGAGACGGTGGCCGGCACCACGTCGTGGCCGGCGCTGGTCGCGGTCAGTGCCGTGTCGTTGGCGATCGCGACGGCCTCGACGCTCTGGTTCGAGGAGCCCATCATCGAGAACCGCGCACTGCGTGCCAACCGGTCGGCCTCGATCTCGGTGGGGCTCACGGGACTCGTCGTCGGGCTCGCGGTCACCATGACCGTCGGGGTCGTGACGGTGAAGATCGCCGCCCGCGACACCGTCGCCAACGCCGCGCTGAACTACCAGTCGGTGTTCGGCACGGAGAGCACCGAGATGGCGGGCCCCGTGGTCCCGAACCCGTTCCAGGCGTACGACGACCGGCCCGAACCACACGAATGTCTGTTGCCGGTGGGAGAACTCGACCCGGGGCGGGACTGTGCATTCGGTCCGGTCGACGGAATCCCGGTGGTGCTGTTCGGTGATTCGCACGCCGAGCAGTGGTCGGAGGCCGTCCGGACCATCGGCGAGGCCCATGGCTGGCGCATCCACCAGTTCACCAAGGCGGCCTGTCCGGCGCAGAACCTACGCCCCGTCCCCGGCCGCGGCGACCCGTTCAACAAGGACGACTGTCTGCTGTGGCGGGCCGACTCGTTGCGCGCAATCGCCGCACTGGACCCGCAGATCATCGTCGTCTCGTCGCTGTCGACGTATGCGCCCGAGTACGAGACAGCCGAGTCGGCCTGGAACGACACCCTGGCGGCGCTGCGCGCCACGGGCGCAGATCTGGTCTATATCGCCGACACCCCGTACCCGAATTTCCAGGTCGCCGACTGCATGTCCGGGGCGCTCGACGATTGGAGCCGTTGCGATTTCGAGCTCGACAACGTCCCGCGACACGAGCCGATCCTCACCGAACAAGTGCGAGGCCGCGACACCGACATCCTGACCGTCGACGTCAACGACCTGCTCTGCGACGGGAATCGGTGCGCTCCCGCCCGCAACAAGATCCTGTTCTACCGGGACGATTCGCACCTGACCGCCACGGCCGCACGGGTTCTCCAACCCGCCCTGACCAGAGAACTCGACGAGCAGCGCTTCGACTACAACGCACGATAGCCCGCATCCTTGTCTGATGGTCAATCAGTCTGCAACAGTTGCTGGTTGAGCCGTTGAGGAGCGTAGCGACGAGGCGTGTCGAAACCTCGGTCGGCCGGGTTCGTCAGCGCGACCACCTCAGGGGTGGTCGCCACCCAGCAGAAGTTGCGGAGATTTCGACACGGGTCCTCGCGATGCTCGGTCCGGCTCAATCAGCAACTGAGCGTTGCTGCTTGGTCGTCAACCGAAGTCTTTGCTCGATCAGCAAGTGCGGGTTGCTGGTTGAGCCGATGAGGAGCGTAGCGACGAGGCGTGTCGAAACCTCCGTCGGCCGGGTTCGTCGACGCGACCACCTCAGGGGTGGTTCGGGCTCAATCGGCCACTGGCGGTTGGTGGTTGAGCCGATGAGGAGCGTAGCGACGAGGCGTGTCGAAACCTCAGACGGCCGGGCTCGTCGACGCGAGCACCACGCGCGCGAGAGATTCATTGTCGACCGCTGGTTGCTGGTTGGGCTGATGGAGGAGTTCGACGCAGGGTGCTTCTGCTGTAATCGGGTTGCAGTTGCTGGTGGTTGAGCCGATGAGGAGCGTAGCGACGAGGCGTGTCGAAACCTCAGACGGCCGAAGTCGAAACGCATCCACAGGTGGCCGCCACCCCACGACCGTCGGCGCGCTCACTCAGGTGAGCACCCACGCACGTGAGCACTCACTCACATGCGACACCGTCTCCGTCACGATCGAGTCTCGAGCTGTATCCGGGCTGGCCGCGATACAGCGGCGCGGCTCCGGCGGCGCGCGCTTCGGCGCAACTGGAGTAGGAGACACTTCCGCCACCGCCGGCGGGCTTGTCGGTGGTTTCGTCTTGGGTCCCGGTCTGGGGGATCAGGCCGCGCGGGGTGTTGGTGTCCTCAGCCGGGGTGTTGGGGACCCCGGTGGTTGCAGTCGACGTCGGCGTCGCGCTGGTGGTCGGCACACTCGTCGACGGGGTCGCCGTCTCGGTGACGGTCCTGAAACTGGTGACCGTGGTGGTCGCCGGAGCAGCGGTGTCAGAGGTGTTCCCGATCAACGAGCCGACCCTGCAGCCGCCGCACATGAGCAGGATCGCGACGACGACGGCACCGATGATGAGCAGTGGCTTCTTCGACGTCGTGGGTGGCGTCGGCGACTGGGCACCGTCTCCCGTCGGGGGTGTCGGCGGCCAGTGCTGGGTTGTCATCGATCGGAACCTTTCGCGAGGGCAACGTGTATTGAATCACCCTGCCCGCCGTCGCCGATGTCCTCCGAGGGAACCAATTTCGACGATCAGGCCCAACGCCGGCCTACGTCTCCGAGTGAGTGGCACCCGCATCTGCATGCGTCCGGACCACTCCCGCAAAACGTTCGGCGATCACGGCTGCCGTTTGCCGGATGACCGGATCGGCGGCCTCGAATGCGGCCATCGTGGACTCGAGTCCGGGCGCTGCGGTGGGGTTCGAGTTGATCGCGTCGTCGATCCAGCCCCGGAATCCCGGGACAGACACCTCCGGATGGAACTGCACTCCCCACATGACGTCGCCGACGCGGAACACCTGGTTCTCGTAGTCGTCCGAGCCGGCCAGACGAGTCGCGCCGTCCGGGATCCGGCTGATCATGTCGCGGTGGTCCTCGGCGACGAGGAACTCCGTGCCCAGCCCCTGCAGCAGTGGATCGTCGTCGGTACCGACGGTTCGGATCGTGACCGCACCGACCTCGGAGCTGCCCGCGCCGACCAGCACCTCGCCGCCGAGTGCCTGCGAGATGAGCTGGGCGCCGAGGCAGATGCCGAGTGACGGCGTCGCGCGGGCTGCGGCGTCGCGGATGAGGTCGAAGATGTCGAGCAGCCACGGGAACTCGTCGGCGTCGTGCGCGCTCATCCGGCCACCGAGCACGATCACGCCGTCATAGTCGGCGATCGTCGGCACCACATCACCCGCGTGCGGACGCACGATTCGGGCGGTCACGCCGTGTTCGGTGAGCCAGGTATCGAAGCGATCGAGGGCGGCGATCGGATCGGGCTCGATCACGAGTACGGTGCGGGTGGTCAACGGGTTCTCCTCTGGCTCCGGCCGATGTGTGGCAACGCTACCGGGCACCGGTCGGCTCCGCGTGTCGGAGCCGACGAGTAGGCTCCATCACACTCGGTAGGACCGGAGGAACGGTGATGAGAAGACATCTCGCGGTCCTCGTACTCGCCACGGCCGCACTGGTCGTCGCAGGGTGCGAGGCGGATTCGGGCGAGTCGGTGTCGACGTCCGCTGCCGGC
Source organism: Gordonia sp. NPDC003376 (assembly GCF_053589235.1). Taxonomy (NCBI): domain Bacteria; kingdom Bacillati; phylum Actinomycetota; class Actinomycetes; order Mycobacteriales; family Gordoniaceae; genus Gordonia; species Gordonia sp. NPDC003376. Next base: position 114,907 of record NZ_JBSFRM010000004.1, read on the forward strand.
ACCCACTCCACGGTCACGGTCGGCTCCACACCGACATCGACGTCGACGGTCACGGTGTACGCGACGCCCGCCACGACCGAACCGCCGGTGGAGACGACCCAGACGCTACCAATCGTCACCGAAGGGGCACTGTGCGCTTCACGTGGGTCGATCGCCGTGTTCGCCGACGGCGCGACCGCGTACTGTGCCCGACTGCAATACACCGATGCCCTTGCCTGGTCACGCGATCCAGACCTGGCGCCGAATCCCACACCTCCAGTGCAGACGCCGGTGGGTCCGTCGGTCGGCGACGCGTGTATCGGAGCCGACATCGGTCGTACAGCAACCGATTCCAACGGTACTGCCATTGTGTGTGACAACTACGTGTGGGTTCCGAATGTCGGCCAGACGCCCCGTCATCCGTGGGCTGACAACCAGACCGCATGGACCGAGTGCATCAAGATCCACACCACCGATGAGTGTCGGGAGATGCTCAATGGTGGCGGCTGACCACATCGTGTGCACAGTCAGTGGAATCGGGAGCCGAGTCGACGACCTTGCGTGAGTTGCTGATCCGGGTGTCGACCACCCATTGGGCGTCGATGATCGAGCCGGGACCACACTTGGTGATTGAGCCGGGACCGAGCATCGCGAGGACCCGAGTCGAAATCTCCGCAGCACACGCTGGGAGGTGATCACCTCTGAGGTGGGGACGTCGACGAGCCCGGCTGTCCGAGGTTTCGACACGCCTCGTCGCTACGCTCCTCATCGGCTCAACCACCACCTGCCCGTTGGTGATTGAGCCGGGACCGAGCATCGCGAGGACCCGAGTCGAAATCCCTGGAGACTACCTCGGATCGTGACCACCTCGGAGGTGGTCACCGCGCGACTTCGTCCGTCTGAGGTTTCGACACGTCTCGTCGCTTCGCTCCTCACCGGCTCAACCACCACCTGCCCGTTGGCGATTGAGCCGGGACCGAGCATCGCGAGGACCCGTGT
>NZ_JBSFRM010000004.1:115980-143555 GCF_053589235.1 Gordonia sp. NPDC003376
GTGTCGAAGTCTCTGGAGACTGCCTCGGATGGTGACCGCCTCGGAGGTGGTCACGTCCAGACTTCAGCCGTCCGAGGTTTCGACTCGTCTCGTCGCGTCGCTCCTCACCGGCTCAACCACCACCTGCCCGTTGGTGATTGAGCCGGGACCGAGCATCGCGAGGACCCGTGTCGAAGTCTCTGGAGACTGCCTCGGATGGTGACCGCCTCGGAGGTGGTCACGTCCAGACTTCAGCCGTCCGAGGTTTCGACTCGTCTCGTCGCTTCGCTCCTCATCGGCTCAACCACCAACTGCAGCTGGATGATTGAGCCGGGACCGGGCATCGCGAGGACCCGAGTCGACTCGTCTCGTCGGCTCAACCATCGTGCAGCACTCGATGATTGAGCCGGGACCGAGCATAGCGAGGACCCGTGTCGAAATCTCCGCAGCGTGCGCCGGGAGGTGCCCTCCGCTGAGGTGAGGTTTCGACACTCCTCGTCGCTTCGCTCCTCGTCGGCTCAACTCAACCAGCAACCAGCGGTGGCTGATCGAGCAAGACTGTGTCGAAACATCTGTCGCCTGCGCCGGGTGGTGACCACCTCCCGATACACCAGATATCAAGCAGGGCAATCCTATCGATTCACAGGACTGGTCGCAGTTCACCGCAGGGCGGCGACACCTGCTCGGAATGCTTCGAGGCTTGCCGACGTCGAGTTGAATCGCCAGTCGCGCTCTTTGTCGGTCTGGAACCAGACGAAACCCTCTACGTGATACTGGGTGTGCACGATTCCGAAGAAGTCCCGAATCCAGGCGGCCTTCTGCTCGGGGATCGGGCCGTCGGCGGAAGCGACCTCGGTGATCAGGATCGGATGCTCGGCGTCGAGGGCGCGCAGTGCATCGAGGCTCGGCGTGAACAGGTCGCCTGCCGCCTGCCAGTGATGGCCGGGTGCCTCGCCCCAGTTGTAGCCGTCCAGGCCGAGGACGTCGACCTGGTCCGTTCCGGGGAATGAATCAGCGAATGGGTTGGTGCCCAGAGTGATCGCATTCGGCGCCCACACGAACCGCACCTGCGTGGCGCCCTGCGCGGTGATCACCGACCGCACCCGGCGGAATGCGGCACGGTAGTCGGCAGCGGTGGTGCCGTTGACCCCGACAGCCCAGGGATACCAGGTCCCGTTCATCTCCTGGGCGAAGCGCAGCAGGATCGGCTTTCCCCACTCGGCGAGGCCGCGACCCCAGCGGGTCAGGTCGGCGTCGAAGGCGCCCGCGGCGATCTTCGACAACGCGAACCCGGGCTGCACGAGACCACCGTCGGGTCGCCACGGCTCCAGGGTCAGCAGTGGGGTGGCTCCCGCCCCGGCGATGGCATCGAGATCTGCGGTGGGTACCGAGTCGCCGATAGCGCAGAATCGATGCAGGTATGCCGGCGCGGCACCGGCGAGGGTGCCGAGCCCGGTGATCGGCGATCGCCCGGATTCCGACGCCATCACCGACGGGATGAACGCCCCCCATCGGTGTTCTGCGCGCGGAGGAGTGCTCGACGAGGACGGTTGCTCCGCCGCCGATGCGCACGCCGTGGCCGCCAGCGCGAGACCACCGACAACGCCGAATCGCAGGACGTCACGCCGGGACCTGCCGGCGAGTCCGTCGGCGGCGGGTCGGGGCATCACGCCTGCAATCGTAGGGGGTGGTGTCCCTCAGCTGTTGGTGAGGAGGTGTCCTGCGACCAGTCCGTGCTGGCTTGCCAACGCGGCGAGTGCAACCCGATTGTCGACGCCGGTCTTGCCGAGGATGTGTTCGATGTGATGCCCGACGGTCTTCGCGCTGATCGTCAGGGTGTCGGCGATCTTCTGGGTGGTCATGCCGCGGGCCACGAACGTGGTGACCTCGAGTTCACGGGTGGTGAGCCCGAACGGCAGTGGTTCGGGCGTGACCATGACCAGGCCGGTGCGTAGGGCTGCGTTGTGTCGCGGGGTGGCCGGGATCAAGCGCACGAGATACCAGGTGCCTGCGTCGTCGCACCAACGGAATCGCCGGTCGACGCCGACGACGTCCTTGATCACGGCCAGCAGCGTCGGATCGATCAGGTCGAGCGGCAGGTGATCGTCCCGGAGAGTGTGGCATCGGCCGTCGGCGTCGACCAGCCACGCCGGTTGGCCGGGTGCCAGGAAGTCGGCCACCAGCGTCGGCCGTGTCGTCACGTCGAGCAGTGAGGCCACCCCGAATCGAAGCCGGTTGATCTCGTCGACATCACTGTCACGGGGATAGCGGCGGTCGTCGGAGTTCACGTGCAGCGTGCCGGCATAGACGCCGGCCGCGGTCACCAGACGCACCGACAACCCCTCGTCGAAGCCGGCCGGGGTGAACACATTGGTCACCGAGTGCGATCGCCGATAGTCGGGGAAATCGCGCCACCGCAGCGCCCCCGACGACGCCCGCTCCATCTGCTTGAACAGCGGGTCGTTGGCGACGAACCAGCTGTTGAAGTGCGCCATCACCGTATTCGGGTAGTGGTGGTTGGCGAGGGTGACGTGTCGTCCGGCCAGCGGATCCCACAAGCAGATGGCGCTCGCCGACGATCTGACCCGCTCGCCCAGCGCCATCAGCAGTTCGTCGGCTCGCGTGTTCAGGTCGGCCGTACTGCGCATGACCTCCTGGTATGCGCCGATACCGGCAGTCCGCATGATGCTCCCGTCCTCGTGCGCCGGAAAATGGACACTCAGTCTGTCGTACAACCGTTTCGCCCGTGTTTCGTGGTGTCCTCACCTGCGACGATGCCCCGGGCGAAACCTTGACGTAACGCGGCTGCGGGTGAAGATGGGGAGTTCACCCGATGCCGGTGCCACTGCCGAATTCATACATTCGATGCACCCCGTACAGCGTCGTACGCCTCATGCCCTCACCGTCCCCGGTCATTCGGCGGACGTTCCCGAGTCAGGAGAACCCCGATGTATCCGCCTCTTACACGTGGCGCCGGACCCCGACGGCGGACGTTGCTCGCCGTGACGATCCTCGCGGTGATCACCGGCCTGATGCTCTCGGGCTGCGGCCGTGAGGCCACCGACAGCGAGAGCAGCCTCGGACGCGTGAACTGTCTCGACACCAGCGGTTCGGAGATCGCGATCGGATCGATCAACTCGCTCACCGGTGGTCTGGCGGCCAGCGAGACCGTGATCCACGACGCGATCACCATGGCCGTCTCCGAGATCAACACCGACGGCGGGGTTCTCGGCAAACAGCTCCGGCTGACCTCCGAGGACGGCGCGTCCGATCCGACGATCTTTGCGCAGAAGGCCCAGAAGCTGGTCAGCAGTGACTGTGTCGCAGCGGTTTTCGGTGGCTACACCTCGGCCAGCCGCAAGGCGATGCTGCCGGTCTTCGAGAACACCGGAGCACTGCTGTACTACGGACAGCAGTACGAGGGTCTCGAGAGCTCGCCGAACATCTACTACACCGGCGCGACCACCAACCAGCAGATCATCCCCGCGCTCGACTACCTGCGTGAGCAGGGCGTCACCTCGCTGTACCTGGTCGGCAGCGACTACGTCTTCCCGCGCACATCCAATGCGATCGTCCGGAAATACGCAGAGGCACATGGGATCGAGATCAAGGGAGAGGACTACGCCCCGCTCGGTACCACCGATTTCGCCACCATCCTCAACAAGATCCGCGGCTCCGGTGCCGACGCGGTGTTCAACGTCGTCGTCGGCGACTCGCTGGTCTCCTTCTTCCGCGAGTACAACAACGTCGGACTCAGCGCCGAGACCATGCCGGTGATGTCGATGTGTGTCGGAGAGGAAGAGGTCAAGAGCATCGGCGCCGCATCCATCGTCGGGCAGCTGTCGTCGTGGAACTACTACCAATCCCTGGACACCCCGATCAACAACACCTTCGTGGCGAACTTCAGGAAACGATTCGGTGCGTCGCGGGTCACCTCCGACCCCATGGAATCGGCCTACACCGCAGTCCATCTGTGGAAGGCCATGGTGGAGAGAGCAGGTGCCTTCACCCCCGACGCGGTGGCCGCGAACGCCGACGGTGTCAGCTACGACGCCCCGGAGGGCCTCGTCACCGTCGACGGTGACAACCACCACGTCACCAAGACCGCCCGCATCGGACGCGTCGCCGACTCCGGCCTCATCGAGCAGGTGTGGCGGTCACCCGCTCCGATCGAGCCGGACCCGTTCCTGCGTACCTACACCTGGGCCTCCGGGATCGGAGATCGATGATGCGCCACCATCTGACGCCCCGAATCCACTGTTCCGCAGCACTTCTCACGTCAACAAGGACCACGCCATGGATACTCTGATCGGACAACTGTTCATCGGTCTCAGCCTCGGGTCCATCCTGTTGCTCGCCGCGCTGGGCCTGTCGCTGACCTTCGGCCAGATGGGCGTCATCAACATGGCGCACGGCGAGATCATGATGGCCGGCGCCTACACCGCCTACGTGATCTCCAGCGGGATGTCGTCGACGGGCCTGTCGCTGTTCACCTCCCTGATCGCGGGCGCCGCGGTGGGTGCCCTGATCGGTGGACTGCTCGAGATCCTGCTCATCCGCCGGATGTACGACCGTCCGCTGGACACCCTGCTGGTGACCTTCGGTGTGGGCCTGATCATGCAGCAGCTTGCCCGCCAGATCTTCGGGGCTCCGGCGGTGAGCACACCGCCGCCGTCGTGGCTGATCGGTGAGATCTCGGTGCTCGGTGCCGCGGTCCCCAAGGCCCGGCTGTTCATCCTGGCGTTGGCAGTCATCGCCGTCATCGGCGTCATCACCGCCATGCAGACCACCCCGCTGGGGCGTCGTATCCGTGCGGTGATCGACAACCGGCAGCTGGCGCAGACCTCCGGCATCTCCTCGCGCCGAACCGATCTGAGCACCTTCATGATCGGATCGGGACTCGCCGGACTCGCCGGTGTGGCCCTCACCCTGATCGGACCCACCAGTTCGACGATGGGTCAGAGCTACATCGTCGACGCCTTCCTCGTGGTGGTGGTCGGCGGGCTCGGCCAGATCAAGGGCGCGGTGGTGGCCGCCTTCGCGCTGGGGCTCCTCAACTCCTTCATCGAGTTCGGCACCACCGCATCGACGGCCAAGGTCCTCGTCTTCCTCGTCGTCATCGCCTTCCTGCAGGCGCGCCCGCAGGGTCTGTTCACCGTCAAGACCAGGAGCCTCGCATGAGAAACCTTGGCACACAGCCTGTACGGACACTGGCCGGCTTCGGCGTCGGTGCACTCCTGTTGTTCGTCATCGCCCCGCTCGCCCTCTCCGACTACAGCCTCGGTCTGCTCGCCAAGTTCCTGTGCTTCGGTCTGGTCGCCATTGGCATCGGATTGGCCTGGGGCAGAGGCGGAATGCTCACCCTGGGTCAGGGAGTGTTCTTCGGTCTCGGTGCGTACATGATGGCGATGCACCTCAAACTCACCGACGCCTCGCTCGCCGGCAGCGGCGTCCCCGACTTCCTGCGTTTCGCCGGGGCCGACTCGGTGCCCTGGTTCTGGACGCCGTTCGGATCGGGCCTGTTCACCATCCTCGCGATCATCGTGATCCCCACTGCGGTGGCCGGACTGTTGGGCCTGATGATGTTCCGACGACGGGTGAAAGGTGCCTACTTCGCCATCATCAGCCAGGCGCTGGCCGCGGCCTTCGCGGTCTACCTCGTCGGCGAACAGTCGCTGGGTGGCAGCAACGGCATCAACCGCTTCAACTCGTTCTTCGGATACGACCTCGCCGATCCGGTCAACCGGCGGATGCTGTTCTTCATCGTCGCCGCGCTCGTCCTGGTGGCCCTCGCCGCGGTCCGGCAGCTGATGCGCAGTCGTTGGGGTGAGCTGCTGGTGGCCATCCGTGACCAGGAGGAGCGGGTCCGTTTCCTGGGCTACGATCCTGCGAACGCCAAGGTGGTGGCCTTCATGGTGTCGGCACTGTTCGCCTCGGTGGCCGGAGCGATGTTCGTCCCCATCGTCGGGATCATCTCGCCGACCGACGTGGGTGTGGTCCCGTCGATCGCCTTCCTGATCGGTGTCGCCATCGGTGGCCGCACCACGCTGGTCGGACCGCTGCTCGGTGCGGTCGGTGTGGCCTGGGCGCAGTCGTACCTGTCGGACTCCTTCCCGGAGGCCTGGACCTACCTGCAGGGACTGCTGTTCATCGCGGTGATCGGCTTCTTCCCGGCCGGTATCGCCGGTATCGCCGCCCTGATCCGACGCCGCGACGGCGGCACCGGCCGGAACGACAACATCACCACCGATATCGAGTCGGTCCGGGGCGCCGGCACCACCGATTCCAGCACTCTCGAGGAGCCGGCCCGATGACCGCCGCACACACCCACGAACCCAATCCCGTTCCGCGACCTGGTGGTAACGCCGGCATGGAATCGCAGTATCTCGAGATCCGGAACCTGGTGGTCGATTTCGACGGGTTCCGCGCAATCGACGGCGTCGATCTCACCCTCTTCCAGGGCGACCTCCGCTTCCTGATCGGACCCAACGGCGCGGGCAAGACCACCCTGATCGACGCGATCACCGGACTGGTGCCGGCCACCGGCGACATCACCAAGTCCGGCAGCCAGCTTCTCGGTCTCAAACCGCACCAGATCAACCGTGCCGGGGTGGGACGCACCTTCCAGACACCGAGCGTCTTCGACAACCTCACGGTGACACAGAATCTCGACATCGCCGGCGGGGCTGGCCGCAGCTTCTGGAATCGCCTGCGAGCCCGGCACGGCGTCCCCGAGATCGTCGAGCAGGCACTCGAGACCACGGGCCTCACCCACCATCGGGACCGTCCCGCAGGGATTCTCGCGCACGGCCAGAAGAAGTGGCTGGAGATCGGGATGCTCCTGGTGCAGGACGCCAAGGTGCTGCTCCTCGACGAGCCGGTCGCCGGGATGAACCACGACGAGCGCGTCGAGACCGGGGAACTGTTGCGCCGGCTCGGTGGCGAACGCACCGTGGTGGTGGTCGAGCACGACATGGAGTTCATGCGCAACTACGCGACCTCGGTCACCGTCATGGCCGCCGGAAAGGTGCTCTCGGAGGGGTCGGTCGCCGAGGTCCAGAACGATCCCCGCGTGCAAGAGGTCTACCTCGGCACCTCGAACGTCGGCACAGAGGACTGAATCATGTTGAAACTCACAGCTGTCAGCGCCGGATACGGCCGTACCGTGATCGTGCACGACGTCGATCTCACCGTTCGCGAGAACTCGGTGACCGCGGTGATGGGGCACAACGGTGCGGGCAAGACCACCCTGCTGAAAGCCTGTCTGGGACTGGTCAAGACGCACTCGGGGCGCATCGAGTTCGACGGTGAGGACCTCACCACGATGCGGCCGCACCTGCGGATCCGTCGTGGTATCGCCTACGTCCCGCAGGGGCAGGTCTCGTTCGGCCGGCTCACCACGGCCGAGAACCTGACCGTCGTCGCCGAGAGCCATCGCCGCCCGAAGTCGGCGATCGACGAGGTCGTCGACCTGTTCCCGGCACTCACCCAGATCATGTCCCGCCGTGCGGGACTGCTCTCCGGCGGGCAGCGTCAGCAGCTGGCCATCGCGCGGGCGTTGCTCACCGACCCCCGGCTGCTGATCCTCGACGAACCCACCGAGGGCATCCAGCCCAACGTGGTCGCCGAGATCGAGGCGGCGATCGGTCAGCTCACCTCGGGCAATCGGCTCGCCGCCCTGCTCGTCGAGCAGCACGTGGGTTTCGCGCTCAGTTCGGCCGAGCGCTACTACGTCATGCAATCGGGCTCGGTGGTCTCGTCCGGAACCGGCGGCACCGCGGCGTCCGACGCCGTGCGCGACGCGATGGCCATCTGATCCGAGGAGTGACACGTGCATCTGACCCCCAAAGACGAAGACCGGCTCCTGCTGTTCCTGGCAGCAGAACTGGCCCGGCGCCGACGCAATCGCGGTCTGGCCCTGACCTATCCGGAGGCGCGGGCGCTGATCGCCGACGAGGTGGCCGAGGCCGCCCGGAGCGGCGCGTCGGTGGCCGAGGCCGCTGCTCTGGGCGCATCGCTGCTCACCGACGACGACGTGCTGCCCGGCGTGCCCGACCTCATCGGCTCGGTTCAGGTCGAAGGATTCTTCGACGACGGGCAGAAACTGGTCACCGTGCACGACCCGATCCGTCCGGGTACGGAGACCGTCACCGCCGATCGGGCGGGCGACCGGCACACCCCCGGTGAGATCCTGTTCGACGACGAGGACATCGTCATCAACGCCGACCGTGCCACGTGCTCGGTCACCGTCACCAACACCGGTGACCGGCCGGTGCAGGTGGGCTCGCACTTCCACTTCTTCGAGGCCAACCGCGCGTTGCGATTCGACCGCCGTGCCGCCTTCGGGATGCGGCTGGACATCCCGTCGGGCACGGCGATCCGATTCGAACCGGGCGCCGACCACGACGTCGAACTGGTCGCCTTCGGTGGCAGCAGGACCATCACCGGTCTCAACGACATGACCAATGCCACCACAGTCGGTGCGCCCGGAACCGACTTGATGGAACGCCTGCACGCCAACGGGTTCCTGGACAGCGCCGGACTGCCGGGCAGCACGGGTACGGCCGACGACACGTTAGGAGAAGCCGATGGCACAGCGCCTGACGCGTAAGCACTACGCCGAACTCTTCGGTCCCACCACCGGAGACCGGATTCGCCTGGCCGACACCGAGTTGCTGGCACGCATCGACGCCGACGCCACCGTCTACGGCGACGAGTCGGTGTTCGGCGGGGGCAAGACGATGCGCGAGGGGATGGCCGTCGACAATGCCGTCACCAACGCCGACGGCGCGCTGGACTTCGTGATCACCAACGTGGTGATCATCGACGCGGTCCTGGGAATCCGCAAGGCCGACATCGGGATCAAGGACGGACGGATCGCCGGGGTGGGGAAGGCCGGCAACCCGGCCACCCAGGACGGTGTCGACCCCGAACTCGTCATCGGCGCCGGAACCGACATCCGTTCCGGTGAGGGGATGATCGCCACCGCCGGTGCGATCGACGTGCACGTCCACTTCGACAGTGCGGGACTCGTGGAGGAGGCGATCTCCAGCGGGATCACCACGATGATCGGTGGCGGCCTCGGCCCGGTCACCGTCGGGATCACCAGTTCCGGACCGACCAACCTTGCCCGGATGTTGCATGCGGCAGAGGCGTTCCCGATGAACTTCGGGTTCCTGGCCAACGGCAGTGCGGCGTCCACCGCGCCGTTGATCGAACAGGGACTCGCCGGGGCGATCGGCTACAAGATCCACGAGGACTGGGGTGCCACCCCGGCCGCCATCCGGGCCTCTCTCGATGCCGGTGACGAACTCGACCTGCAGGTGCAGATCCACAGCGACACCCTCAACGAGGCCGGGTTCTACGAGGACACGATGCGTGCGATCGCCGGACGGGCGATCCACACCTACCACGCCGAGGGCGCGGGCGGCGGTCACGCCCCCGACATCATGCAGGTGGTCGGTGAGCCCAATTGCCTTCCGTCGTCGACCAATCCGACCAACCCGTATACCCTCAATACCTTCGACGAGCACCTCGACATGGTGATGGTGTGCCACCATCTCAACCCGCGGATCCCGGAGGACGTGGCCTTCGCGGAGTCGCGTATCCGTCGCGAGACCATCGCCGCCGAGGACGTGCTGCACGATCTGGGTGCCATCTCGGCGATGGGATCGGACTCGCAGGGAATGGGTCGGATCGGTGAGACCATCGCCCGCACCTGGCAGTTGGCGTCGCATATGCGGGCCACCCGTGGTGCGTTGCCGGACGATGTGGGCACCGGCGCCGACAACCAGCGCATCCTGCGCTACATCGCCAAGCTGACCATCAACCCGGCCATCATGTTCGGGATCGACCACGAGGTGGGCTCGTTGGAGCCGGGTAAGCTCGCCGACATCGTGCTCTGGGAGCCGAAGTTCTTCGGTATCCGGCCCGAGGTGGTGTTCAAGGGCGGCTTCCCGGCATGGTCGGTGATGGGGGAGTCCAATGCCTCGCTGATGACATGTGAGCCACTGAAATACCGTCCGCAGTGGGCGGCGTACGGACGCACACCGGCCGACGTGTCGGTGACCTTCGCCGCCCGTGCCGCGGTGGAGGGCGGTCTCGGCGATCGGCTGGGCCTGTCCACCCCGCTGATCGGGTGCAGCGGCGCCCGCCGGCTGTCCAAGGCGGACTTCCTGCACAACGCGCACCTCCCGGAGATCACGATCGACCCCGACACCTACCGGGTGATCGTCGACGGTCAGGTGTGCACCAGTACCCCGATGACCAGCGTCCCGCTCGGACGCCGGTACACCCTGAAGTAGGAGAGATCATGACCGCAGATCCCATTCGTATCGGTATCGGTGGCCCCGTCGGCTCCGGTAAGACCCGCCTCGTCGAGTCGCTGGTCCCGTTGATGGCCGACCGCGGCATCGACATCGCCGTGATCACCAACGATCTCGTCACCGACGAGGACGCGCAACGTGTTCGGCGCAGTGGACTGATCGATCCCGAGCGCGTCATCGCGGTGGAGACCGGTGCGTGCCCGCACACCGCGATCCGCGAGGACCCGTCGGTGAACCTCGCGGCCGTCGAGCGGCTCGCCGGCCGCTATCCGGGTCTCGACGTGGTGCTCATCGAGTCCGGTGGCGACAACCTGGCCGCCACCTTCAGCAGCGACCTCGTGGACTTCTGGGTGTTCGTGATCGACACCGCGGCGGGTGACGACATCCCCCGCAAGCAGGGAATCGGACTGCTGCAGGCGGATCTGCTGGTGGTCAACAAGATCGACCTCGCGCCGATGGTCGGCGCCGATCTCGACCTGATGCGCTCGGACTGTGCGGTGGCCCGGCCCACCAAACCCACCCTGTTCACCGACCTCCGCAATCAGGTGGGTGTGGATGCCGTGGTGGACCAGATCATCTCGGGTGCCCAGATCCCGATCGCCCAGATCCCGGTCACCGAGAACCCGGTCACGGTGTGACCCGGCAGGGGACCCTGGAGGTGGACGTCGTCGCCGACCGGCGCGGCCGGACCCGCGTGACCCATCTGTTGCAGTCCTATCCGCAGCGGGTCACCGCGCCGCTCCACGCCGACGCCGATCCCCGCTCGGCGTTCCTGTGTGTCCAGAGTCCGTCCGGGGGGATCTTCGCCGACGACTCGCTGTGCACCGACGTCACCGTCGGCCCCGGGAGTCATCTGCTGATGACGTCGCAATCGGCGACGCAGGTGTTCGACGGCGACGTGGGTTCCGGTGCCACACACGCCCAGCGGTTCACCGTTCGTGATGGTGGCGTTCTGGAATATGTACCGCGCGAGATCATCCCGCATGCCGATGCCCGATTCGCCCAGGACACCGAGGTCGCGGTGGAGGGGGCGGGGGTGTTCGTCGGCTGGGAGATGATCGCGGCCGGCCGGATCGGCCACGGTGAACGATACCGCTACCGGACCGTCAGCACACGTACGACGGTGCGCGTGGACGGTGCGCTCGCGGCCTGCGATGCGATCCGGGTCGGCGCGGCCGAACGCCGGCCACCGGAACGGCTGATCGGAGCGAACTACCTCGCCACCGGCCTGATCGTCGCGCCGCGACACGACGTGACCGCACTGCACGACGAGATCCACCGACGACTCCTGCAGAGCCCACTGGTGGCCGGGGTGAGCGTGCTGCCCGAGTCGATCGGCGTGATGGTGCGGGTGCTGACCGACCATGCACCACCGCTGCGGCGACTGCTCGCCGATCTCGTCGCCACCCACCGGCGGGTCCTGCTGGACATGAAGCCGCCACCGAAACGTCTACTCCGAGAGGAATGACCATGACCGACCTGTTCTCCGCCGGCACCGTGATCGACGTCGAGGGGCTCCTCGGGCACGTCGACGACCCGCGGTACGGCGGCCGCCTCGTCGCCCACGTCGACATCACGTGGGGCGATGCCCGCAAACACCGACAGCTCGTCCGCAGCGACGCCGGCCATACGGTGCGGATCCGGTTGCCGCGCGGCTCCTTCCTCGACGACGGTGCCGTGCTCTTCGACGACGGACGCCTCGTCGTGGTGGTCCGACGCCCTGCCGAGACGTCGGTCGTCGTCGACTTCGCCGACAATGCGGGAGAAGACGGCGCTCGTCGGATGCTGCTGCTCGGTTACCTTCTCGGCAATCAGCATGCCCCGCTGGATGTGACGGCAGACCGGGTGGCGACGCCGTTGATGACCAGTGTGTCCGCGGCCGAGGAGGTGTTGGCGTCACTGGAGATCGCCGGACGGGTGGGGCCGGCCGCACTGGCCCGCCGCGGCTGGTCCAACACGTCGGCCGATCATCATGGCCACTCCCATGACCATGCGCATGGCCACTCCCATGACGGTGACCACGCCGACCACATCCACCACGATGACCACGAGCACTGAATCCCTGGCCGCACAGGCATTGTGGATGACCATGCACGACAGTGCGTTCCCGGCCGGCCGGATGGTGCACAGCAGCGGCATGGAGAGCTGGCTGCGCGCCCACCCCGACGCCGGTCCGCACCCGATCATCGCCATGACGCTCGACTACGTCCTGGCCTCGTTGGCGTCGCTGGACGCCGTCGTCGGTGCGCACGCCTGGGCCGCCGAGGACACCGCGCGACTGATCGAACTCGACCGGCTGCTGTGGGCGTACAAGACCTCGGCGAATGCCCGCGCCGCATCGGTGGATCCCGGGCGCCGCCTCGCCGATACCGCACTCCGCGTCGGATTGTCCACCGGCGCAGAGGAGTACATCGACGCCGTGCGTGGAGACAGCACCCCGGGCAACATCGCCGTGGTCGAGGGTGCACTGCAGGCGGCGGTGGGAACCGATCAGCCGACCGCGGTGCTCGGGACGCTCCGGTCCGGGTTGTCGTCGGCGCTGAGCGTTTCGGTGCGGCTCGGCAGGCTCGGCGCGATGAGTGCGCAGCGGGCGCTCGTCGAGGCGACACCCGACCTGGTGGAGGCCGTCGACGTCGTGCTGGCCACTCCGCTGTCGGAGATCACCGGCAACGCGATCGATCTCGAGATCTGGGGCATGCGGCACGAGCAGTACGCGCCGCGACTGTTCGCCACCTAGCCGCGGGATCAGAACGCGGAGGTGGCCGTCAGCTGACGCCGAGCTTGCTCCCGGCCTGCGAGCGCTCGCGCTGTTGCCGGATGCACTCGTCGAACTCGGTGCGCCAGTTGTCGGTGACCGTCAGACCGCGTGCGAATGCCTCCTCGCTGGAGAGTTCGACGGGGAAACCGTACCGGTCGTAGAGAGTGTAGAAGTCCTCACCGGTGAGCGGCCGGTTCTCCTTGCCCAGACGTCGCAACTCCCGCAGTCCCTTTCCCAGGGTGCGTCGGAAGGAGCGTTCCTCCTTGGCAAGGGTCGCGAGGATGTCGTCACCGGCCGCGGCGATGTCCGGATACGCGTCGGCGTAGGTGTCGACGACGACGCGTGCGACCTCCCCGATCGCCGCGTCGGGCAATTCCAGCCCGTGGGCGAACCGGATCGCGCGACGGATCAGGCGCCGTAGCACGTACCCGTGCTCCTTGCCGGCCGGTTTCACCCCGTCACCGATGACGAACACCGCGCCCCGGATGTGGTCGGCGATGATCCGCATGGCATGCGTGTTCTCGTCGTAGGTCCGGCCGGAGAGGGTCTCCAGCCTCTCGATGAGCGGCCACAGCGTGGATACCCGGTACACATCGGGGCTGTCGATGGCGGCCGCGGCGATACGCTCCAGACCACCACCGAAATCGACGTTGCGGCGGCCGAGTTCGCTCAGACCGGATTCGGTGCGGGTGAACTGCATGAACACCGAGTTGCCGATCTCCAGGAACTGCCCGCCGTCGGAGTTCGGGTGGCTGTGGCGCCCGAACGCGGTGTCGTGCTCGACCTGGGGGAAGTAGTAGAAGACCTCGGTGTCGGGGCCGCCGGGATCGCCGAGCGGCATCGTCTCGGGTCCCCCTCCGCGTGACCACCAGTTCTTGTCGCGGTAGAAGCAGATGCGGGCCCCGTGATGGCCCTCGTCGTTGCCGCGCTCTTCGGTGTCGAGCACGACGTGCTCGGCCGAAACCCCGGCGCCGGTGAACAACTCGGTCCAGATGGCTGCACTGTCGGTGTCGCGGGGAACGCCGAGCTGCTCGTCGCCGGAGTAGACGCTCACGTAGAGACGTGCCGGATCGAGGCCGACGATCTCGACGAGGAACTCCCAGAGCATGCGGATCTGCTCGTCCTTGAAGTACCCGCCGAGGCTCCAGTTGCCGAGCATCTCGAAGAACGTGGTGTGACGGTTGTCGCCGACCTCGTCGATGTCCTGTGAACGCAGGCAGGGCTGGACGTCGGCGAGGATGTCCCCCTGCGGATGGTCGGCGCCGAGCAGATAGGGCACCAGCGGCTGCATACCACTGCCGGTGAAGAGGGTCGTCGGATCGTCCCGCAGCACGAGCGGCGCCCGATCCAGGATCTTGTGGTCACGGGCTGCGACGAGGTCGAGAAAGCCTCGACGAATCTCCTCCACGTTCAACAGGCTGAACTCCTTTGTCTGCGACAACGCCGTCGACCATCCGGGGCGGTCGATTCTCACATCGATCAAGAACGAACGGCGCATCGATCCGGCGCTCCATTGCGACCACGATTGATGACATATTCGGATTGCCGAAAACGTGCAATCCATTCGTGGAACTCGGTTGGTGGAGGACATACGAATCGAACGTATCGAAGGCGCCCCGACCGGCGCATCCCCCTTTGACCTGAAAAGGTGAGAATGACGTTACAACACGCCAAGAATGCTCGGCAAGCCTATTTCATAAAGAGTATCTGTATGGTTCACAATCTGACGTTGTCACCGTTACGGGCGGTCGATCTCCACAATGAATGAATTACCATCATTCCCATGACCGAGGTTTCAGGGATGGCCGATGGCGGCACGCCGGGAGATGCGGGGCCGGCCGCGACACAGGCGCAGGCTCCCGACGCCGACGACGTATTCCGATCCAGCGCAATCGCATTGCGATCCAGCGCCGTCGCACGGTCGCTGTCCCGGTTCGGGCGCCACGCCCGCGACATCGCGGCGCACGCGCCGGTGTCGATCACCCTGGCCGCGGTGCTCCTCGTCGTCGGGCTCGTGACGGGAACGCTGTGGGTCAGCACCGAGGACAAGAGCTGGTTCACCGACATCGCCTGCGGCGTCCCGGCCCTGCGTGATGGTCAATGGTGGACTCCGTTGAGTTGCATGGTGTTCGGATTGACGCCCGCCCAGCTGGCGAGCATCGTCGCGCTTCTGCTGATCGTGGCGTCGTGGGCCGAATGGCGTCTGGGGAGCGTCCGCACACTCGTCGTCATGATCGTCGGTCAGCTCGCGGGGATCCTGGTGACGTGCCTGTTCGCCTGGGGATTGAGCTCGGACGTCATCGGCGGGATCGGCTGGGACTGGCCGACGCAGCTGTCGACGGTGCGCGACGTCGGCATGACCACCGGCGTGGTCGCAGCGGCCACGGCTGCCACCGCCACCCTCCGCTCACCGTGGCGTCTGCGGGCACGGCTTCTGCTCACCGCGTACGTGTCGCTGTCGATTCTCTTCGAGGGCACCTTCGCCGACGTGTGCCATCTCGTCGCTTTCGTGATCATGCTGGTGGCCGGCGAGCGGTTGTTCAGCACCACCGAACGCGGATTCGCCCCGCGAACCCGCCGTGAGATCCGGTTGCTGAGCTTCACCGGTCTCATCGTGATCGCGGGATCGTCGATCCTCGTGTGGTTCTTCCCCGGATCGGGCCCGCTCGGGCCCACCGATTCCGGCGATTCCTCGGTCTGGGTGATGTGGGTTCACGTCGCGGTGATCGCGGTCGTCGCCATGGCATTGCGGCGTGGGCGCCGATGGGCGTGGTGGGTGACGGTGGTCTTCGGTTCACTCAACGTCGTCGCCGTCGTGCTCGCGGTGACCCTGGCGGCGGTCGCCGACTATGCGCCCGAAGGCGGTGTCACGCTGGGCACCTCGCTGTTGTGGCTCGCCGAGGTCGGCATCCTCGTCAGTGGGCGGTTCGCCTTCACCGTCCGTGGCCGCAGCCGTATCTCCGACGGTCCCGGGGTCGATGCGGTCAAGCAACTACTGCACACCTACGGCGGCGGGACCATGTCGTGGATGACGACCTGGGACAACAACCAGTACCTGTTCGACGCCCCCGGCGACCCGAGTTCCGTGGTCACCTATCAGCGGCGCGCGGGTGTCCTTCTCGCTCTGGCGGATCCGGTGTGTGCACCAGACCAGGTCGCGGAGACCACGCGGGCATTCACCCGGTTCGCCGAAAGCAGCGGCCTGGTGCCCTGCTGGTTCTCCATCGGTACCCAGACCGCGTCGATCGCACGCGAGATGGGCTGGCGCACAGTTCAGATAGCCGAGGACTCGATCGTCGACCTGCCGGACCTGCAGTACAAGGGCAAGAGCTGGCAGCATGTGCGATCGGCGCTCAACAAGGCGAAGAAGGAGCAGATCACCCATCGCCTCACCCATCTGGCCGACGAGTCCTTCGCGGTGCGGGCGCAGGTCCAGGCGATCTCCGAGGAATGGGTCGGCGACAAGGGGCTGCCCGAGATGGGATTCACCCTGGGTGGGGTCGATGAGGCCCTGGATCCGGAGGTCCGGGTCTCGCTGGCCGTCGACGCCGACGGAAGCATCCACGGTGTGCTGTCCTGGCTACCGGTCTACGGCCCCGAGAACACCATTCGCGGTTGGACCCTGGATGTGATGCGGCGCCGCACCGACGGTTTCGGTCCGGTCATCGAGTTCCTCCTGGGTTCGGCGTTCATGGAGTTCAAGGGCGAGGGCGCCGAGTTCGTCTCCCTGTCCGGCGCGCCGCTGGCGTCGTCGGACGATTCCGGCGACCGCACAGCGACCGACAGACTGCTCGACGTCCTGGGCGCGGCAATGGAACCGTTCTACGGGTTCCGGTCGCTCCACGCGTTCAAGAAGAAGTTCAGCCCGCGCTATGAGGGCGTGTACCTCGCCTACCGTGATGAAGGCGATCTTCCGCGGATCGGCGTGGCCATCTCACGGGCGTACCTGCCGGACGCGACCCCGGGGCAGCTCGCCCGTCTGGCGGTGAGCCGCGACGACGGTGGCCACTAGTCCCGCGGTGTCGCAGGCATTCTCGGACATCGTGATCGCACATGTCCTCGAACATCCACGCAGACAGGAGTGCACGGGTGAACTCGCTTCTCGACGTCTCGGTCATCGACGGTTGGCTTCCCGTGACCTTGACCGTGCTCGGTGTGCTCGGCCTGGTCTGGTTGATCGCGGCCCGATCGTCGCGCTACCTGGGCGTCGTCGTCCCGGTCGTCGCAGTGGTCGCCGCGGTCGGTGCGTTCGCCGCCCACTGGCTCATCGATGACGTTCTCCAGATCTTCCCCGATGCGGTGCCGACGCCGGTCTACGGGTGGTCGGCGCTGATCACTTTCGGTGTCCTGCTGGGGATCATCCGATTGATCGGCCCGGGCTGGACCCGGCTGGGTACCACGCTGCGTGGCCGCATCGTCACGGCGATCGCGGTCCTACTGGTGGTGGCGGCCGGTCTGATGCAGATCAACGCGGAGTTCGGCAAGTACCCGACCGTCGGGGCGCTTGCCGGTATCGATGACGTCGAGACCGCCGAGTTGCCCGCAACACGGGCCCACACCGTCCCGCTCGCCCGGTGGCGCCCACCGGCCGGCCTCGACTCCCGCGGCAGGATCGCCACCGTCGCGATCCCCGCCACCGCATCCGGATTCACCGCCCGACCGGCGAAAGTGTATCTGCCGCCGGCATATTTCACCGATCCGCGTCCGATTCTCCCGGTGATCGTGATGCTGGCCGGTCAGCCCGGTTCACCCGAGGACTGGACGGTGAGCGCCGGTATCGTCGACACGCTCGATCAGTTCGCCGAGACACACCACGGGGTCGCCCCCGTTGTCATCATGGCCGACGGCACCGGAAGCGAATTCGACAATCCGCTCTGTATGGATTCACGTCTCGGCAACGCCGACACCTATCTCACCACCGATGTCGGCCGGTGGGCGGCACACGGTCTCGACGTCGAGACCGATCGGCAGAAGTGGGCGGTCGGAGGCCTCTCGTACGGTGGGACGTGCGCACTGCAACTGGCCACCAACCATCCCGACATGTATCCGACGTTCCTCGACATGTCCGGACAGTGGGAGCCGACACTCGGTGATCGGAGCCGGACCGTGGATGCTGCGTTCGGCGGCGATACCGCCGCGTTCATCGCCGTCAATCCCGTCGACCTGATGCGGAGCCGTAAGTACCCCGGTGTCGCCGGTGTCTTCCTCGTCGGTGCGAGCGATCACGAATACCGGCCCGGCCTGGAACGGCTGGTTCCGGTCGCCGAACAGTCCGGGATGGATGTCCGGTTCGACACCATCCCCGGCGGTCATGAATTCACCGTCTGGGGCAAGGGGTTCCGGCAGGAGTTGCCGTGGCTGGCGCAGCGGCTCGGGATCGGCTGAGGGGTCAGGGTCCGGGGGTCAGGGTCCGGGGGTCAGGTCTGAGGGGGCAGGGTCTGAAGGTCAGAGCCTGGTCTGGTCTGCTCGGGTACTCGCGTTCTCGACGGCTCGAACGCGGCCGAGTTCGTCGGAGATCACCGCTATGGTGGTGACCCCCATGGCGATACTCGCCATCGCGGCAAAGCCGAACTGTGCGAAGTCGGTGACTCCGCCGATCAGTGTGAATGCCACCGCCGCCGTCCGCAGAACACGCAGCGGCCATTCCGCCTGCGGTGTCCGCCGCCGCGAGCGACGCCGAGCGATCATCGCGAATCCCGACACGACGAAGGTCGCCGCGCCGAGAACGACGTAGGTCAGATTCGACACGTGCACGAGCCCCGAGGTGTTGTCGGTGATGCCGAACAGGGCTTCTGAAGGGCGCCAGGGGATATCGAGCGCGGAAGTCGCCAGTACTTCCAGTGAGACCGCGACCATCAGCCACCCGAAGACCGCCGTCCACACCGGCGAGTGTACGAGCGCCGGGGTGGACGCACGGAGTCTGCCCGTCGCCGCCCGGTAGCCATCGGGAGCGGATGCGCACGTGGCGAGCATGTCGGCGACGGCCTGCACCGACAGGGGGTCGACCCCTCTGTCGCGCGCTGCCCGGAGGAGATTCTCTGCGTCAGCACGTCGCCGCGGAGTGAGTCCGCTCGTCACCCCCTGGGCGGCGATGACCGCCGCATTGGCGAGGGATTCGTGCGGGGTCGGCCGACGCACGATGCGAACGATGTTGCCGCCGAGGATGATCACGAGGATGGTGATGTAGATGATGTCGGCGCTTGGTTGATAGAAGTAGTCGTTGGTCTTCGTGACGAACTTGCCGACCTCGTCGACGAACAATCCGAAGCCGATTCCGCCGATGACCACACTCATCGTGCGAACCCGGAAGCCGATGAAGAGCCACTGGATCACGAGGGCAATGGTCATCAGCGCCCCGCCGTACAGGGCATGTGCGATATGTAGTGAGCCACTGCCGATTTGCGGGTAGCCGGTGATCTCGAGGTAGGTGCGGGTGACCATGATGGTGATGGCTGCGGCGACGATGAACAGCGTCACCCACGTGACACCGCCCTTGGCGCGCACGAAACCGTGTGGAGCCCAGGCACGTCGACCGACCACCTCGACTCGGTCGACAGTGCTGTTCTGCAATGCGAGAGCCTTATCTACCCGGGCCGGAACTGCGCCTTTCCGCCACGGCCGGCCGAGCGGAAATCAGTGGAGGACATACGAATCGAACGTATCGAAGGCACCCCATCCGGCGCATCCCCCTTGGTGAAGCGCTTTCGACATTACCCAGGGTGAGGACGTGGGCGCAAGTGAAGAGGGCATCAATTGTTCTGACGGACGACAACAAAATCTTGTTCTTTTCGCCGGTGGTCGCCCTGTGGAATCGTCGAATACGATTCCGGTATGACGGACTGGTTCACGCGCACCATCGTCGATACCGGTCGACTACCGGTATTCATGATGATGGTCGCCTTTGTTCTCACGTTTCTGTTCATCAGATTCAGCGTCCGGATGATCCGCGCCGAGGTGTCGTGGTGGCCCGGCAACGTCGAGCCCGGCGGCCTGCACATCCATCACGTGGTGTTCGGAATGGTGCTGGTCCTGATCAGTGGATTCGCTTTCATCGCGCTGGCCAACTATCACACCCCGATCGCCAATGCGGTGCTGGGATCGCTGTTCGGAATCGGCGCCGCACTGGTCCTCGACGAGTTCGCCTTGATCCTGCATCTGCGCGATGTGTACTGGTCGCAGGAGGGTCGGACGAGTATCGACGCGATCTTCGTCGCGTTGGCCGTCACCGGCCTCTTCGTTCTCGGGGTGCACCCGATCGGACTGTCGGGCGACTTCAGCCAGTACGAGTCCGACCGGCAGTGGTCGACGCTCGCGGTCACCCTGACCCTGTTGCTGGTCCAGTACGGTCTGGCCGTGATCGTTCTGCTCAAGGGCAAGATCTGGACGGGCCTGGTGGGCTTGTTCATCGTGCCGTTCCTCGTCGTGGGGGCCATTCGCCTCGGCAGGCCGAGATCCCCGTGGGCGCGATTCTTCTACCGTGCGCGCCCGCGGACGCAAGAGCGTGCCGTCTCACGGGAGAAGCGACTCCGTCAACCGATCAGCCGCGCCAAGATCCGTCTGCAGGAAGCGGTGGCGGGACGGTTCGACACACCGGCGGAATGACTGTCACGTCAGGTGCGGAATCTGCCAGTCGAGGAGTACCGCGAGCGCACGCAGGCCGAAGGTGACCGCGAAACCGCACCACAGCGCGGGCCCCGGACGGCCGAGGGACGACATGATCACCGCAACCACAAGAGCACCCGCCAAGGCCGCCGTGCCGTACACGCTCTGTGACATCACAGAGGGCGTCCGCTCCAGCAGGAGGTCACGCACCACTCCGCCCGCGGTGGCGCTGATGGCTCCGATCACCGTCGTCACCACGACGCTGCATCCGAGTTCGAATGCCTTTTCTGCACCGGCGATGGCGACGAATGCCAAGGCGGCCGCATCACACAGCGCGAGTAGGGTCGCCGGCACCGCATCGGCCAATCCCACCAGCACGAAGGCGGCGCCCGCCCCGGCGAGTGCGGCGACGACGCGTGATGAGGAGCGCAACGAGGCCGGTGGCAGATCACCGAGCAGAACGTCGCGCACGATTCCGCCGCCGAGTCCGACGACGAACCCGACGACGAGGATGCCCAGGGCGTCGAAATCGGTCTGGGCGGCCGCCGAGGCCCCCTCGAACCCGAACAATGCGGTCGCGACGATGTCGACCGCGGTGAATGTCCGCCCGCCCAATTGCGAGCGAATGTCACCGTCAGTCATCCTCACGACAGACGGTTCGCCGGCTCCGGTGTGCAATGCACATGGCTCTACCCACTTTGCGACATCGTTGATACGTGTTGGAGGTCGCCGCGATGGTAATCGATGCGCGTACGGCGACGCGATGATCCGACGAGACGTCCGGACCGTTGTGAGGGCATTTCCGGGTGATGACAACAAACCGCTGTCGGACGACCATGAGTGGTGGTCGTTTGATGCCGGGCAAGTGATTCCGAGCTCACTTGCCCGGATCGAGGGGCGGCATGCGGCCGGCGATCGACAGTGCCCGGATCACGTCGGCGCGCAGGCGGGAATGGTCGACGGCCGACGCCACGATGCCGTAGACCATGCGATGGGCGAGCATGACGTCGCGCACCGTCAGCTCGGGGTCGACGGTGCCGGCCGCCTGCGACGCCGCCAGCGCGTTCTGGAGAAGGTTGCGCAGCCGCTTCCAGGTATCCCCCGACGGCATGTTCCGTTGGGTGTCGGCGACCATCTCGATGAACGCGACGTTGTCGATGGTGTGCTCGATGATCAGCGACCACATCCGGGGGAATGCGTCGGGCCCGGGATTCGCGGCGATCCGCTCGTACTCGTCCCACCGTTCGTTGAACACCGCATAGGCGAGGTCGAGCTTGGTCGGGAAGTGTCGATAGAGCACGGCCTGGCCGACCCCGGCCTCCTTGGCGACGGCAGACAACGGTGCAGCGTAGCCGCGTTCGGCGAACACGATTCGCGCTGCGGAGAGTAGTCTCGCTCGGTTCTCGGCACCGGCGGCCGGCCCCCTATTGACTTTCGGAGTGTCCTGGGTCACACTTCGATCCTATACCGGACAACATTGTCCGGTAGAAGCACGAGGTCGTGACCTTCGGCACGACGCGTCACCCCAGGAGGCTCCCTCAACTCTCCCCCCACGTTGTCACCTGATCTCCCCTCCATCCGATCCGGCTGCGGCGGGCCTCTGATGCCCCGACGGCCGTGACCTCACCGACGACACCTCCGTCGTTCGGCTTCTCACACAGATCCAGGCGTCTCGCACGCATCGATCAGTGGTGCGCGGCACCGGCTGTCGCCACTTCGTGGTCGAGTCCTGTCTTCAGTCAAGATGCTTGCGGTTCCGCTAGTCCTATCACCTTGCGGTACATGCACTCGCATATGCGTACCCACGAAGGGAACTGTCACACATGCACATTCGACGTTCATCGCTTGTCCTCCTCGTTCTCGGGGTGATCCTCGTCGTCGGAGCGGTCCTGCTCGGTACGGTGATCACGCCGCTGTTGTCGCGTATGCCCGCCGGCCTGGAGAAGGGGAGTGTGTTCGTCGGCACCATGGCGACGCCGGATGCCACCGGAAAGCTCGTCCAAAGACCCGTCGAGGTACAGCGTTCGATGAAAGTCGATGCCGTGCAGGGCAACACCGCACTGATCACCTCGTCGTCCGCGGTCTACGCAACCCCGCGCACCGAGGGTGCACAGCCCATCGGTGGGTCGGCGCAGCAGTATGCGATCAATCGCCGCGACTACACCCAGGAGCCGACGTTCGACAACGTCGCCGTCATCGACCAGCGTGGCGGAGCGGTGATCGGTGTCCCGCCGAACCCGTCGCACGACGGTCAGACCTATTACGACCACTACCTGGGCCGGGCAGTCCCGTTGACGTTCGCCGAGACCGGCGAGGTGCAGGGCCGCAGCGTCGTGAGCTACACCTACGACGCCTCCGGGTCGCTCGCGGACGAGAAGACCGCCACCGCCATGACGGCTGCGCTGGGCAAGAAGTTCGGTACCGACGGATCGGTCATCCCCACCCAGGCGCTCACCCTGATGGGTGTTCCCGCCTCGGCCCTGGCCGGCCTCGGTGCCACCGTGCCGGTCACCGTTGTCGCCCGCACCGTGGCGACCATGACCGCCGACCAGCAGTTCGGGTCGTTCCTCGTGGTGGACCAGAAGATCTCGATGGGTGCCGCGATCGGCGATCCCGACAAGCCGATCTTCACCATTCCGATGCAGGTCACCGACGTGCACACCTCCGACGCCAGCGTTGCCGCCGCCGCGGCCGAGCTGAATGACAACGCCGCCGCGTTCGCCTGGATTCGTCTGTGGATTCCGCTGATCGTCGGACTGCTCGGTGTGGTCGCGATCGTCATCGCCATCATCCGCCGGCGTCCGGCCCAGCTCTCGGCACCGACATCCGGCGACGACAATGCCCCGGCCTCGGGTGAGCTGACCCTGCCCACCAGTTCGTCCGCCACCGACGAGGTGTCGGCCCGATAGGGGTAGATGGACTCCGACGCGGATCGCCGGAATGGCAAACGCCCCGGTCCTTCTCGAGGAAGGACCGGGGCGTTGGCCGATTGCGTTCTACTTCACGCCGCTGAACACGAACTGCAGTGCTGCCAAGACGGCGTCGTTGGACTGGATTGCGGTCCACAGGATGTCATCGAACATTTGTTATCCTCTCTCATAACGCTCTGTCGCACTCGACGATACCCGGCGCGTATGGACGGTCGCTGTCGGTACGGTGAGTACTTTCTGACGACACGTTCCCGTGGTGGTCCAGGTGCACCCCTTGGGGCTGTGACCTGCCACGATGGGTGTGCGGTGTGGTCGGTCTGGCAGGCACTGAGGATCCGGTGCGTGCATCGATTCCGGATTGCGGATGTGAGTCGGACCATAAGGATGGCTACTGATCTGGAGTCGATTCTGAAAGTCAGCTTATAGTGCGTTCATGATGATGAATCGGGGCATCGTCGCCGGCGTCCTCGGGGCGGGTCTGCTGCTCGGGGCGACGGCGTGTAGCCAGCCTGACCCAGACACCAGTGGTCTCCCGACCTCCATGCCGGCCCTTCACCTGGCGGCGCAGGGCGATCAGATCCGTTGGTGTGCAATCAATCCGGTGTATAGCGCAACCTACTATGTGGTGGTCTCCGGCGTTCCCACCGGCAGCGTCTGCGGCCAGGGTTCGGAGATCACACAGGCCGAGTTCGAAGACCTCGACCTCCAGGAGATCTGCACCGTGTCCCTGCCCGGTGGCGGGACCGTCGAGGCCTTCGCCACCGAGCGCGCGGCGAGCGCGCGTCTGGCCCAGACCTACTGCGACAACGCCTGAAGTCCTGTGATCGCTACGGCCGCAGTGGGATCAGTGCACGGTGGCGGTGGTGATCAGATACTCCCATTCCATCGTGCCGTCGGTGATGGCCTGGTCGGCGAGGTCGGCCATCGCGGCGTCGAGCGCCGCCACCTGCTCGGCGTCGTCGGCGATCCTGCGGTAGGCCGTGATGGTGGGCCCGTAGGTGGCCTTGAAGAAGTCGCGGAAGGCCGCGCCGTCGGCGAACGCCGACACGGTCAGTGACTCGGTGCGACTCTCCAGGTCGACCTTGTCGCCGAAAAGTGTTGCGACGTAGTCCGGATCGCCCCAACGGATTCCGGGCTGGGTGCCGGGGGGAAGTGGCGGGGCGTACGGCTTCATCGCCGCGAAGAGCCTGCCGATGAACCCGGCGGGTGTCCAGTTGATCACTCCGATCCGTCCGCCGGGCCGCGACACACGCACCAGTTCTCTCGCGCACTGCAGGTGATTCGGGGCGAACATCACCCCCACACAGGATGTCGCCACATCGAACGAGTCGTCGTCGAACGGGAGATCCTCGGCGTCGGCGGTGCGCCAGATGATCCCGAGGTCGGGGTGGCGCGTGCGGCCGGTCTCGAGGAGTTCGGGGGTCAGATCACTCGCCACGACGTGTGCACCGGTGCCGGCTGCGGGGACCGCGACGTTGCCGGCGCCGGCCGCGACATCGAGTACCCGGTCGCCGGAACCGATGGCGGTGGCCGCGACCAGGCGTTTGCCGAGCGGGGCGATCACGTCGGCGACGGCGGGGTAGTCCCCGGACGCCCACAGTGCGCGATGGCGTGCCTTCAACTCGGTGTCGAATGCGGTGGTGGATGGTGTCGACATGATGGTCACCTTCTGCGATCGATTCTCGGTGGGACCCACTCAGCATCCGTTCGAGGGGCGATCCGGCGCCAGACCACGATCTGTAGTGGTCGTGGTACAGGATCTGTACTGGTCATATCGCTGGGTCGGGTGTGTACTGAGACGCATCGACGGAGGTGGTCGTATGACCTCATATGGACAGTTCTGCCCGGTCGCCAAGGCGATGGAGCTGCTCGACGAGCGGTGGACGATCCTGATCGTCCGCGAACTCCTCTTGGGTAGTAGACATTTCAACGATCTGCGGCGTGGTGTGCCGAAGATGTCGCCGGCTCTCTTGACCAAACGGCTGCGCGGACTGGAACGGGCCGGGGTGATCCGTCGTTCCGAGATGGGTGGTCGCGTGACCTACACCCTCACCGGGATGGGCCGGGAACTGTCCGGCGTGGTCGACGCCCTCGGTACGTGGGGCACGCGCTGGATCGGCGAGCTCGGCGACGCCGACCTCGACCCTCACCTGCTCATGTGGGACATGCACCGCACCATCCCGATCGACCAGTGGCCGCGGCGGCGGACGATGATCGCGTTCAGATTTCCCGACATTCTCGGCAAGGCGGGCATGTGGTGGCTCGTCGTCGACGAGGGGCGGGCACAGGTCTGCGACTTCGACCCCGGCTTCGACCTCGACGCCACCGTCGTGACCGAGCTGCGCACGCTGACCGAGGTGTGGCGCGGCGACACCGACTGGCACTCGGCGCTGCGTGAGCAGCGCATCGAGATCCAGGCACCGCCCGCCGTCGGCCGTGACATCCCCCGATGGATCGGGCAGGGCGCCTCGGCCGCAATCCCGCGACCGGCGTGATCGGTGTGCTGTGGGGTGTCGCCACCATCCCTATCGGCCGATAAGGGTTTCTCGTATTTCCTCGCCACCGTCGCCGCCCTAGCGTGGAAGCATCCCGGTGGCTGTCAGTCCACGGCCGCCAGGTCCGTTCGCACTGCAGAGGAGAAGCCATGACGACGCCGACCATCGAGGAACTCGCCGCACGAGTCGAGGTGCTCGAGGCCGAAGCCGACATCCGCCGCCTGCAGGCCCGCTACATGTTCCTCTGCGACACCCCGTGTCCCGAGTACGGCATCACCGACGACGCCGACCGCATCGAGCTGATCCTGGCGCTCTACACCGAGGACGCGATCTGGGAGGGTGTCGGCGAGTACTACACCGACCAGTTCGGCCGACTCGAGGGCAAGCAGGCCCTGCGCGAGCACTTCCAGCGGTTCTGGGGCGAGAAGCAGGACCCGGCGCTGCTGCTCAACGCCCACTACCTGACCAGCGAGCAGATTCACGTCGACGGCGACACCGCCGAGGCCCAGTGGATTCACATGCAGCCGTGGCTGTTCTCCGACGGCACCAGCCTGCTGCGGTCGAGCCGCCTCAACAACGCCTTCCGCAAGGTCGACGGCTCCTGGTTGATCTCCCGCACCCGCACCGAGAACGTCTTCGTCGCCCCGTTGCCCGACAAGTTCGCCGACGCCTACCCGAGCTCGTCGGTCCTGCTCAAGCCGTGACCGCCGTGGCGTTGCCGGTGGTGCATGTCGTCGACGACGATGACGACCTCCGGCAATCGGTGACCTTCCTGCTCCGCACCGTCGGCATCACCGCACTGACCTACCCCGACGCAGCGTCGTTCCTCGAGGAGTTCGACCCCGAGGAACCCGGTGTGGTGGTTGTCGACGTCCGCATGCCCGGGATCAGTGGATTCCAGCTGCAGGAGATCCTCAACGAGCGCGACTATCCGGCGCCGGTCATCTTCTGCTCCGCACACGGCGACATCGCCATGTCGGTACGCGCGATCCGGGCCGGTGCCGTCGACTTCCTCGAGAAGCCGTACGGTTCCCAGCGAATGCTCGAGGTGGTGCAGATGCACCTGGCCAAGGCCAACCAGCTCTTCGCCGAGCGCGCCGAACGTCGCCGAGTGGAGGATCGGGTCGGTCGACTCACGCCCCGCGAACGAGATGTGCTGCGCCTGGTGATCGGCGGACTGTCGAGTCGCATGATCGCCCGCGACCTGGGAACCACGGTCAAAACCGTTGATGTCCACCGGGTCCGGATCAAGTCCAAGACCGAATCGGATAGCCTGTCGACGCTGGTGCACGACGTCCTGGTCCATCGCGTCGCGCTCTGAGCCGACCGCAGCCTCGAGGTGGTGGCGTATCGTCGTCGGCCGGCGGGGGTTTCGACTCGACTTGTCGCTGCGCTCCTCGTCGGCTCAACCATCGTAGGTGGCTTGGCGGTTCGCTCCTCGTCGGCTCAACCATCGACGGATTGTTGGTGATTGAGCCGGGACCGA